>NZ_JAAXOY010000390.1 GCF_012396155.1 Cellulomonas septica
CGACGCGACCGGCCAGATGGTGCTCCCGGGCGAGGGCGCGCTCGTGCAGGGCTGGGCGGCGGTGAACGGTGTCGTCGACACGAACGGCCCGCTCGTCGACCTGCGCGTCCCGGCCGGCACGCGATCGCGGGCGGCGCGGTGGCCGTCGTGGTGGCGAGCACCGTGCTCACGGCGAGCGTGGGCGAGCGGGACCAGCCCGACGCGTCGCGACCCGCGTCGGCCGTCTTCGACGACACCCCGCTGCAGGGCGCGCGCGTGACGGGCCGCCTGGGCGGTGTCATCGACACCTACGGCGGGTACGTCGTCGACGCCTACCGCGAGAACCAGGCGTTCTACGCGCGTGCCGGCACGGCCCTCGACGCGGCGTGGGACGCGACGCAGCCGGTGATCGACGCGCAGGAGGCGCGCGACCCGCTCACCGCGAGCCCGACGTCCTCGACGGACGCGGGCGAGGACGAGCCCGAGCCCGTCGTGCTCGTCGTCGTCTCCGACCTGCACTGCAACGTCGGCATGGCGCCGCTCATCGCGACCGTCGTCGAGCGGTCCGGCGCGGACGTCCTGCTCGACGCGGGCGACACCACGATGAACGGGACCGGGGTCGAGCAGTACTGCGTGACGACGTTCGCGCGCGCCGTCCCGGACGGCGTCGAGCTCGTCACGTCGCCGGGCAACCACGACTCGGCGGAGACGTCGGCGGTGTACGCGCGCAGCGGTGCGCGCGTGCTCGACGGGTCGGTCGTCGAGGTCGACGGCGTGCGCATCCTCGGCGACCGCGACCCCGCGCAGACGCGCATCGGCTCGGGCACGTCGGCGACCGACGAGTCGCCGCAGGACATGGCGGAACGGCTCGCGCAGACCGCGTGCGACGACGAGGACGGCGTGGACCTGCTGCTCATCCACACGCCGCGCGTCGGCACGCCGGCGCTGACCGACGGGTGCGTCCCGGCGCAGGTCTCGGGGCACCTGCACAAGCGTGTCGGCCCGGCTGTGGTGGGGGAGGGTGTGCAGTACGTGAGCTCGAGCACCGCGGGGGCGACGCTCGGGCAGCCGACGGTCGGCCCGCTGAACGGCACGGCCGAGATGACGGTGCTGCGCTGGGACCCGGACCGGCGCCGGATCGTCGACTACCGGCTCGTGCAGGTGCGCCCCGACGCGTCGGCGTCCGTCAGCCCGTGGCTGCAGTGGCCCGTCCCGGCGCCGACGCCGTCTCCCCGCGGAGGGACGAATCACCCTTCACCGATGTGACCGGCGTCACTTAGGGTGGGACGCGCGAGTGGGGCCATGGTCGTGGCACACCGCCTCCCCTCGCACCAGCCGAACGTGCGCTGAGGGGGGAAGGCGTGGGAGGACAGGTGGACCGCGCGCCGGCGCGGACCCGGGGCCGTCGGGCCGCGGCGGTCGTCGCGGTCGTGCTCGCGGTCGTCGCGTCGGTGCTGGTGGGCGCGGTACCCGCCGGTGCCGCGTCGGGTCAGGACCGGTTGCTTGCGGGCGAGGCCCTCGACCCGGGGCAGGGGCTCGTGTCGGCCGACGGGACGCAGACGCTCGTCGTGCAGCCCGACGGCGACCTGGGCCTCTACGACGCCGAGGGCGTACCCCGCTGGGCGGCCGGGACCGCGACACCCGGAGCTCGCCTCACCGTGACCCCCGAGGGCGACGTCGTGCTGGTCGCGCCCGACGGCTCGACGGTGTGGAGCACGGGCACGGCGGGGACCGCCGGGGCCGCGTTCGTCGTGCGGGACGACGGCGACGTCGTCGTCGAGGCGCCCGACGGCTCGGTCGCGTGGGAGTCCGGCACGGCTGTGCTGCCGTCGATCCTGCTGCCCGGTGGTGAGCTCCACCCCGGTGACGCGCTCACGTCGCCCGACGGCCGGCACACGCTCCAGGTGCTCGACGACGGCGACGTCGTCCTGCTCGGGCCCGACGCGTCGACCCGCTGGTCCGCCGGCACGCACGAGCCGGGCTCGTCGCTCGTCCTGCGCGAGGACGGCAACCTCGTCGTGACCGACACCGACGGCCGGCGTCCGTGGCGGACCCGGACCGCCGGGCACCCGGGCGCGACGCTCGTCGTCCAGGACGACGGGAACCTCGTGCTGTCCGCCGCCGACGGGACGCCGCTGTGGTCGACCGGCACGACCGGCGGGCCGGGGTCGTCGGTGCGGCTCGAGGACGGTGCGGTGCTGCTGCTCGCGGCGACGGGCCAGGAGCTGTGGCGCGTCGACGTGCCGGCCGAGCTGCTCGTCCGCCGCGCCGAGCTCGCGACCGACTGCACGGCCGTCGACGCGCCCGTCCCGCAGTCCGACACGGTCGTGACGTCCACCGGCGTCCGGGTGCACCCGTGCCTCGCCGCCGCGGTCGACGAGCTCATGCTCGCCGCGCGCGCCGAGGGGGTCGACCTGCACGCGTGGGGCTGGCGCAGCCGCGAGCAGCAGATCGCGCTGCGTGCGCAGAACTGCAGCGCCTCGGGCGTCTGCTACCCGCCGACCGCGCCGCCCGGGACGTCGCGGCACGAGCGCGGGCTCGCGCTCGACTTCACGGTGGGCGGCGGCGTCGTCCAGCACGGCACGGACGCGTACCGGTGGCTCGTCGAGCACGCGCCCGCGTACGGGCTGAAGAACCTGCCGAGCGAGGCGTGGCACTGGAGCGTCGACGGGTGGTGACGGCACGGGCGCGCCCGGCGCGCGCCCTACGCTGGTCGCCGTGAGCAGCCAGCCGACGCCCCCGTTGACCGCGGTGACGCAGGACTACCTCAAGGTGGTGTGGTCGGCGCAGGAGTGGTCGACGCAGCCCGTCACGACCAAGATGCTCGCCGCGCGCCTCGGCGTCGGTGCCTCGACGGTGTCGGAGACGGTGCGCCGCCTCGCCGACGCGGGCTACCTCACGCACCAGCCGTACGGCGCCGTCGAGCTCACCGCCGAGGGCCGCCGGCACGCGCTCGCGATGGTGCGCCGCCACCGCCTGGTCGAGACGTTCCTGGTCGAGGTGCTCGGCTACGGCTGGGACGAGGTGCACGACGAGGCCGAGGTGCTCGAGCACGCGGTGTCGGACCTGTTCGTCGAGCGCATCGACGCGCAGCTGGGCCACCCGCGTCGCGACCCGCACGGCGACCCGATCCCGGGACCGGACGGCTCGCTCGACACGCCCGAGGCGCGCGTGCTCTGGGAGGCCGAGCCCGGCCGGTGGGCCGTCGCCCGCATCTCCGACGCCGACCCCGAGCTGCTGCGCTACGTCGAGTCCGTCGGGCTCGTGCTCGACGCGCCGGTCGAGGTCGTCGAGCGACGCACGGTCGCGGGGGTCGTGTCGGTGCGCGCGGGCGAGGGTCCCGACGCCGGGGGTGTCGACCTGG
>NZ_JAAXOY010000391.1 GCF_012396155.1 Cellulomonas septica
CGGGCCGGTGAACCCGAGCACCGACCAGCTCGCGGTCGGCACGCCGACCTGCACGCGTGACAGCGCCGCGACGTCGGAGTCGGGACCCGCGAGCGCGGCGGCGGCGCGGCTCATCGTGGGCTCGTGCCCGACGACGAGCACGGTCGCCACGTCGTCGCCCACGGCCCGCACGACGTCGAGCAGCGTCGAGACGCCCGCGTCGTACACCTCGTCGCGCAGCTCGAGCGCGGGGTCCGCGCCGAGCGTGCCGCGCACGAGCTCCCACGTCTGCCGGGTGCGCAGGCTGGTCGAGCACAGCACGAGGTCCGGGACGAGCCCCGCCTCGGCGAGCTGCGCGCCGACCTGACCGGACTGCTTGCGGCCCACGAGCGACAGCGGCCGCTGGTGGTCGGGAAGACCCTCGGGGTGCTCGGCCTTGGCGTGCCGGAGCAGGAGCAGTCGGTGGGTGGAGTCGGACGTCACCGGCTCAGCGTCCCATCACAGGCCCATCGCGTGCACGCCGCCGTCGACGTGCACGATCTCCCCGGTCGTCGCCGGGAACCAGTCGGACAGGAGCGCGGCGACGGCGCGGGCCGTGGGCTCGGGGTCGGAGACGTCCCAGCCGAGCGGCGCACGGTCGGGCCAGCCGCCCTCCATCGCCTCGAAGCCGGGGATGGACTTCGCGGCCGTCGTGCGGATCGGGCCCGCGGACACGAGGTTGACGCGCACGCCGTGCGGGCCGAGGTCGCGCGCGAGGTACCGGGCGGTCGACTCGAACGCGGCCTTGGCGACACCCATCCAGTCGTAGACGGGCCACGCGTAGCGCGCGTCGAACGTGAGGCCGACGACGGCCGAGCCACGGGCCAGCAGCGGCTGCGCGGCGACCGCGAGCGACTTCAGCGAGTACGCGCTGACGTGCAGCGCGGTCGCGACGTCGTCCCACTCGCCCGCGAGGAAGTTGCCGCCCATGACGGACTGCGGCGCGAAGCCGATGGAGTGCACGACCCCGTCGAGGCTGTCCAGGCCGGCTTCGCGCACGCGGTCTGCGAGCGCGTCGAGGTCCTCCTGCGACGTCGCGTCGAGCTGCAGGACCTGCGCCTCGACCGGGAGGCGCCGGGCGATGGCCTGCGTGAGCCGGAACTGCCGGCCGAAGGAGGTGAGCACGACCTGCGCGCCCTGCTCCTGCGCGAGGCGCGCGACGTGGAACGCGATCGAGCCGTCGGTGAGGACGCCGGTGACGAGGAGCTTCTTGCCGTCGAGCAGACCCATGGGAGTTCCGTCCTGTTGCGGTGCGTGGGGGAAGGTCGAGGGAGGGGTCAGTGACCCATGCCGAGGCCGCCGTCGACGGGGATCACGGCGCCCGAGATGTAGCCGGCGGCGTCCGAGGCGACGAACTCGACGGCCGCGGCGACCTCCTCGGGCTGCGCGAAGCGACCGGCGGGGATCGACGCGAGGTACGCCTTCTGGCGGTCCTCGGGCAGCGCGCGCGTCATGTCGGTGTCGATGAAGCCGGGCGCGACGACGTTCGCGGTGATGCCGCGGCCGCCGAGCTCGCGCGTGATGGACCGTGCCATGCCGACGAGGGCGGACTTGGACGCGGAGTAGTTCACCTGGCCGGGCCCGCCGTAGAGGCCGACGACCGACGAGATGAGCACGATGCGGCCGCGACGCAGCCGGATCATGCCCTTGGACGCGCGCCGCACGACCCGGAACGCGCCCGTGAGGTTGACGTCGAGGACGTCCGTGAACTCCTCGTCGGTCATCCGCAGCAGCAGCTGGTCGCGCGTGACGCCCGCGTTCGCGACGACGACCTCGACGGGGCCGTGCGCGGACTCGATCTCGGTGAACGCCGCGTCGACCGCGGCGGTGTCGCGCACGTCGGCGACGGCACCCAGCACGCCGTCGGGCAGGTCGCCCGAGCGGTAGATGGTCGCGACCTTGTCGCCGGCGGCCACGAAGCGCTCCGCGATGGAGCGGCCGATGCCGCGGTTCGCGCCGGTCACGAGGACGCTGCGCGGGCGGTGCTCGGATCGCGTGGACGGCGTGGCGTTGTCGGAAGTCTCAGGCACGGAACCCGACGCTATCCGACGTCCCCGGCACGACGTCGGTCCGGCCCGGCACAGGAACGCCCCGGCATGTTGTGGGAACCGGACAACGGCGGCCCCCGACGGTCGGTGTCCGCAGACCGGACTACGATCAGGTGGTGAGCAGCCGCAGGACCCCCAGAGCGCACGACGCGCCGGGCGACGACGTCCAGCGCATCACGTCCGCGCCCGAGTCCCTGGCCGACGACATGGCCCGCCGGCAGCGCCGTTACCTCGCCCAGATGGGCGTCCGCATGGTGTGCTTCGCGGCCGCGTTCTTCACGTGGGGGCACCTGCCGGTCGTGGTGCCGATCCTCCTGCTGATCGCGGCCGTCGTGCTGCCGTACGTCGCGGTCCTGTTCGCGAACGCGGGGCGCGAGCGGCGTGACACGGACGACGCGTCGTTCATGCAGTACCGCGAGATCGGGCCGGGCTCGGGTCCGCACCACCAGGTCGGGGGCGGCTCGTGAACCTGCTGGGCGGCGTGCCCGACGCCGTCGACGAGCTCGTCTGCTCGGCCCGCGGCTGCCGCGCCGACGCCGCGTGGGGCCTGCTGTGGAACAACCCGAAGCTGCACGCGCCCGAGCGCCGCAAGGTGTGGCTCGCGTGCGACGAGCACCGCGAGCACCTGTCGCAGTACCTCGACGTGCGCGGCTTCCTGCGTGACGTCGTCCCCGCCGGCGACCTGGACCGGGTGGCGCCGTCGTGAGTGCGGCCGCTCGCCGGGCCGTCGGGATCGTCTGCGTCGGGATCGTCCTCGCGACCGCGTGCGTGTTCCTGGGCCGGTGGCAGTGGAACCGGCACGTGTGGCGTGACGCGGCGATCGCGGTCGTGACGACCAACTACGCCGCCGACCCCGTGCCGCTCGACGACGTGCTCGCCTCGACGGACGAGGCGCTCGGCAAGGCCGACGAGTGGCGCACGGTCGAGGTCGTCGGGCGGTACGACACCGACGCGACCGTCCTGCTGCGCAACCGCCCGGTCGACGGTCACCCGGCGTACCACGTGCTCGTCCCGTTCGTGGTGTCCGACGCCTCCGCGGGCACCGCGGACGACCCGACGGGTGCGGGTGGGGTCCTCGTCGTCGACCGCGGCTGGGTGCCGACCGGGGAGGACGCGAGCGCCGCGGTCGACGTGCCCGCTCCCCCGACCGGCACCGTGACGCTCACCGCGCGCCTCCGGCTCGACGAGCGCCAGACGACCCGCACGGCGCCTCCGGGTCAGGTGCAGGCGGTCGCGTCGTCGCAGGTCCTCGCGGCGGGCGGGCTCGAC
>NZ_JAAXOY010000392.1 GCF_012396155.1 Cellulomonas septica
CGCCGCCGTCGTCGCCCTCCTGTCCGGGTGCGCCGGCACCACCTCCACCGACGCCGCCGACGGCACGCCGCACGGCGGCGAGGCCGGCCTCGCCCTCCCCGACCTCGGGACCGTCACGATCGCCGGGCTGCCCGGTCGCGTCTGGCTCGGCGTCGGCCTCGTCGTGTGCGCGCTGGGGCTCGCGTTCGGCGTGACCGTCGTCGCGCAGCTCAAGCGGCTGCCGGTGCACGGGTCGATGCGGGCCGTGTCCGAGCTCATCTACACGACCTGCAAGGCGTACCTCGTGCAGCAGGGACGCTTCCTGCTCGTGCTGTGGGGCTTCATCGCCGCCGTGATCGTCGTCTACTACCGCGTCCTCGTCGGGTTCGACTGGGGACGCGTCGCGGTCGTCATCGCGTTCAGCCTGGTCGGCATGGCCGGGTCGTACTCGGTCGCGTGGTTCGGCATCCGCGTCAACACCTACGCGAACTCCCGCACGGCGTTCGCCGCGCTGCGGGGGCGCGCCCTGCCGCTGCACCGGATCCCCCTGCGGTCCGGCATGGCGATCGGCATGGTGCTCATCAGCCTCGAGCTCGCGATCATGCTGGTCATCCTGCTGTTCCTGCCCCGCGACCTCGCGGGCGCGTGCTTCATCGGGTTCGCGGTCGGCGAGTCGCTCGGGGCCGCGGCGCTGCGCATCGCGGGCGGCATCTTCACGAAGATCGCCGACATCGGCTCCGACCTCATGAAGATCGCGTTCAAGATCAAGGAGGACGACGCCCGCAACCCTGGCGTGATCGCCGACTGCACGGGCGACAACGCGGGTGACTCGGTCGGCCCGAGCGCCGACGGGTTCGAGACGTACGGCGTCACCGGCGTCGCGCTCGTGACCTTCGTGCTGCTCGGCGTCCCCGACCCGGGCGTCCAGGCCGCGCTGCTCGTCTGGATCTTCGTCGTGCGCGCCGTGATGATCGCCGCGTCCGGCGTCTCCTACACCGTCAACGACCTGTGGGCGTCGCGCCGGTACGCGGGTGCCGAGCGCATGGACTTCGAGAAGCCGCTCACGTCGCTCGTGTGGCTGACGTCGGCCGTCTGCATCGCCGCGACCTTCGCGACGACGTGGCTCGTCCTCGCCGACGGCACGCCGGGCCTGTGGTGGAAGCTCGCGACGATCATCTCCTGCGGCACGCTGGCCGGTGCGCTCATCCCCGAGCTCGTCAAGGTGTTCACCAGCACCGGCAGCCGGCACACGCGCGAGGTCGTCGCGTCGTCCCGCGAGGGCGGCCCGTCGCTCAACATCCTGTCCGGCCTGGTCGCGGGCAACTTCTCCGCCTACTGGCTCGGCATGGCCATCGTCGTGCTCATGGGCGCCGCGTACCTGGTGAGCGAGCTCGGGCTCGCCGACGTCATGCACGCGCCCGCGGTGTTCGCGTTCGGGCTCGTCGCGTTCGGGTTCCTCGGCATGGGTCCCGTGACCATCGCCGTCGACTCCTACGGCCCGGTCACCGACAACGCGCAGAGCGTCTACGAGCTGTCGGGCATCGAGCAGGCCGACGAGGACGCGCTGGCCGAGGAGCTCGGCGGCGCACCGGCGTGGCAGCACGCGAAGCAGCTGCTCGAGGAGAACGACGGCGCGGGCAACACGTTCAAGGCGACCGCCAAGCCCGTGCTCATCGGCACGGCCGTCGTCGGCGCCACCACGATGATCTTCTCGATCATCATGGGCCTCACCGACGGGCTCACGACGGGCCTCGAGAACCTGTCGCTGCTGCACCCGCCGTTCCTGCTCGGCCTCGTCGCGGGCGGCTCGGTCATCTACTGGTTCACCGGCGCCTCCACGCAGGCCGTCACGACCGGCGCGTACCGGGCCGTCGAGTTCATCCGCACGCACATCCGCCTCGACGGCACCGCCGCGGCCAGCGAGGCCGACTCGCGCCGCGTCGTCGAGATCTGCACCCAGTACGCGCAGCGCGGCATGCTCACGATGTTCCTCGGCGTGTTCTTCGCGACCCTCGCGTTCGCGTTCGTCGAGCCGTACCTGTTCGTCGGCTACCTCGTCTCCATCGCGCTGTTCGGCCTCTACCAGGCGATCTTCATGGCCAACGCGGGCGGCGCCTGGGACAACGCGAAGAAGATCGTCGAGACCGAGCTGCACGCGAACGGCACCCCGCTGCACGACGCGACCGTCGTCGGCGACACCGTCGGCGACCCGTTCAAGGACACCTCCTCGGTCGCGCTCAACCCGGTCATCAAGTTCACGACGCTCTTCGGCCTCCTCGCCGTCGACCTCGCCGTGCAGCTGTCCGGGCAGGGCCGGCACGCGCTCGTGCTCGTGCTCGCCGCGGTCTTCTTCCTCACCTCGACCTACTTCGTGCACCGGTCCTTCTACGGGATGCGCATCGAGTCGCGCGCGACACCGGTCGATCCCGCGGCAGACGGCAGCGGCTCGACCTCGGGCGAGGTCACGACCCCGGACGACGAGCCCGCCGGCCTGCTCCCGCAGCAGGCGAACCCCGTCGACGACGCGGTCCCGACCCGCGTCTGACCCCACGCCCCCGGACCGGACGCGGAAGCCGACCCCCGTCCGGTCCGGGCCTGCCTCGCCGGAGGGCGGCTCGCCGCGGAGCGCGAGGGGTCAGCGCGGCAGCCGGACCTCCGCACGCAGACCGCCGAGGTGCGCGTCGGCCAGGACCACGTCGCCGCCCTGCTCGCGGGCCATCTCCCGGGCGATGGCGAGGCCCAGGCCGCTGCCGCCCGCCTCGCGCTCGCGTGCGTCGTCCAGTCGCACGAAGCGTTCGAACACCCGCTCGCGGTCGTCGGCGGGGATGCCCGTCCCGTCGTCCTCGACGACCACCGACCCGTCGGCGACCGTCATGACGACGCGCGACGCGGCGTGCCGCAGCGCGTTCCCGACGAGGTTGCGCACGACCCGGCCGGTCGCGACGGCGTCGCAGCGCGCGTGCCCGGACCCGCGCACCTCGACGACGACCGCGGACGACGTCCCGGTCTCGCCGTCGACCACGTCGGCCACGAGCGCGGCCAGGTCGACGTCCTCGGTGCGCAGCGGTGCGGATCCGACCCGCGCGAGCAGCAGGAGGTCGTCGACGAGCGACTGCATGCGCGCCGCCTCGCGCTCGGCGTCGGCGACGACCTCGGCCTGCGGGTAGGCGTCGGGGTGGGCGCGCGCGACGTCGAGGGTCGCGCGCAGCGAGGCGAGCGGTGACCGGAGCTCGTGGGCCGCGTCGGCGACGAAGGACCGCTGCCGCGCGGCGCTCGTCTCCAGGCGGTCGAGCATGTCGTTGAGCGTGCGGGCCAGCGCGGCGAGCTCGTCGTCGACCGGGGGCACGGG
>NZ_JAAXOY010000393.1 GCF_012396155.1 Cellulomonas septica
GCCACGTCGGCCGCGGTCTCGGGCACGCGGGCGTCGGGCGCACGGCCCGCGTCGGAAGCCGCGTCGCCGGGGGACGCGGACGGCGACACGTCGGCGGTTCGAGCGGCGTCCGGGACCGCGATGGTCAGGAGCGGGCCGCCGACGGCGACGGTCGTGCCCGGCTCGACGAGCAGCGCCTCGACGACACCCGCCCATGGCGAGGGCAGCTGCACGAGCGCCTTCGCGGTCTCGACCTCGGCGACGACCTGGTTGAGCGTGACGGTGTCGCCGACGGCGACGAGCCACTCGACCAGATCGGACTCCGTCAGGCCCTCGCCGAGGTCGGGGAGGGTGACGGTGCGGACCGTCCGGTCGGCGCTCATGACGCGCTCCCGACGGTCGCGGCACCGCGGGCGTGCTCGGCGTCGGCGACCGCGGTTTCGGGTGGCCCGTCGTCCGCCCGCACCGACGGGACGAACGCGCTGAGCGAGTGCGGCCGTCCGAGCACGCGGTCGACCGCGTCGAGGATCCGGTCGAGGTCGGGCAGGAAGTGCTCCTCGACCTTGGCGGGCGGGTAGGGGACGTCGAACCCGGTGACGCGCGCGACGGGCGCGGTGAGCACGTCCCAGCAGCGCTCGGTCACGGACGCGGCGAGCTCCGCGCCGAGCCCGCCGCTGCGCTGCGCCTCGTGCGCGACGACGAGCCGCCGGGTGCGGCGCACGGACGCCTCGAGGGTGTCGAGGTCGAGCGGCGAGAGCGACCGCAGGTCGACGACCTCGACGGACACACCCTCGTCGCGGGCCGCGAGCGCGGCGTCTCGCGCCGTCAGGACGAGCGGGCCGTACGCGGCGACGGTGACGTCGTCGCCCGGCAGGACGACGCGTGCCCGGTCGAGCGGCAGCGCGTCGTCGAGCGACTCGTCGACGTCGCCCTTGACCCAGTACCGCCGCTTGGGTTCGAGCAGCACGACGGGGTCGTCGCACGCGATCGCCTGCCGGACCATCGCGTACGCGTCCTGCGGTCCGCCGGGGGAGACGACGCGCAGCCCGGGGGTGTGCGCGAAGTACGCCTCGGGCGACTCGGAGTGGTGCTCGACGGCCCCGATGCCGCCACCGAACGGGATGCGCACGGTGATCGGCATGCGCACGGCACCGCCGGTCCGGTAGTGCAGGCGCGCGACCTGCGTGACGATCTGGTCGAACGCGGGGTACATGAAGCCGTCGAACTGGATCTCGACGACCGGCCGGTACCCGCGGTACGCGAGCCCGACGGCGACGCCGAGGATCCCCGACTCGGCGAGCGGGGTGTCGCGCACGCGCTCGGCGCCGAAGTCGCGCTGCAGGCCGTCGGTCACGCGGAACACGCCGCCGAGGCGCCCGACGTCCTCGCCCAGCACGACGACGCGGTCGTCGTCGGCTAGCGCCCGGCGCAGCCCGGCGTTGAGCGCCCCGGCCAGCGTCAGGGTGCTCATCGGACCGCCTCGTCGTCGTACATCGCGAGGTAGGCGGCGTGCTCGTCGCGCTGGCGTCGCAGCGTCGCGGTCGGCTCGACCAGGACGTGGTCGAACAGGCTGAGCGGCGGTGGTGCCTCGAGGCCCAGGCAGCCCTCGCGCATGCGGTGCGCGAACTCCTCGGCCTTCTCCTTGACGTCGTGCGTGCGCTCCTCGGACAGCGCGCCGCGCGCACCCAGCAGGCGCTCGACGCGCAGGATCGGGTCGCGTTCCGCCCAGCGGGCGTGCGTGGCCGTGTCGACGTAGCGCGTCGGGTCGTCCGACGTGGTGTGCGGGCCCTGGCGGTAGGTGACCGCCTCGACGAACGTCGGGCCCTCGCCCCTCCGGGCACGGTCCAGGGCGGCACGCGTGACGGCGAGGACCGCGAGCACGTCGTTGCCGTCGACGCGCACGCTGGGGATGCCGTAGCCGGGGGCGCGGTCGGCGAGAGGCCGTCGGGCCACGAGGTCCACCGGCTCGGAGATCGCGAACTGGTTGTTCTGGCAGAAGAACACGACCGGGGCGGCGGCGCTCGCGGCGAACACCATCGCCTCGTGCACGTCGCCCTTGCTGGTCGCGCCGTCGCCGAAGTACGTCACGGCCGCCGCGTCGGAGCCGTCCAACCGGCAGCCCAGCGCGTAGCCCGTGGCGTGCACCGCCTGCGAGGCGACGACGATCTGCGGGGTCGCCATGTGCAGCGCCCACGGGTCCCAGCCGGACAGCGCGGTGCCGCGCCAGACGCGCACCAGGTCGGTCGGGTCGGCGCCGCGGCAGTAGGCGACGCCGTTCTCGCGGTACGAGCTGAAGACGAAGTCGTCGGAGCGCATCGCGCGGGCCGAGCCGACCTGCGCGGCCTCCTGCCCGATGAGCGGCGGCCACAGCCCGAGCTGCCCCTGCCGCTGGAGGGCCGTCGCCTCCACGTCGAACCGCCGCACGACGACCATGTCCTCGTACAGCGCGACGAGCGCGTCGTCGTCGACGTCGGCGACCCACGGGTCGTGGACCGGGTCCTCGACCCGGTCGCCCGCGGTCGTCACGAGCCGGACGAGGCCGTCGTCGGCGTCGTCGCCGTCGTTCGCCCGTCCTCGTGCGGCGCCGCTCGAGGACCCCGTCGTCCGCTGCTCCGCACCGTCCCGGGCATGCCCGGCTGACACATCTGAACGCAACATGTTCCGCTCCGTCGTCGGCGGAGCCGTGCTCTTGTGAAGCGGTGGCCCCATTGCCTGATGTCCCGCCAGGCTAGATCCGCAAGGGACCTTTCGCCTATCACCCGCGGTCGGTGCGCGTGCCGCGGGTCAGCCGGACGGGTGGTGGTCCGGGTGGCCGAGGGCGGCGAGCGCCATGGTCTCCAGCAGGGCCTGCGTGCGGGCCGACGACAGACCGCGCGCGCTGTGCGGGGTGGAGTTGAGCAGGCCGAACGTCGCCTGCGCGCGCAGCCGCAGCTCGGGGCGGTCGGTGGTCGGCGAGAGGCGCGCGAGCACGTCGACCCACGCCTCGACGTAGCGCCGCTGGACCACCCGGACGGCCTCCTGGTCCGGCGCGGCGAGCGCGGGCAGGTCGCGGTCCTGGACGCGGATGACGTCGGGCTCGGCGAGCGCGAAGTCGGCGTGGAACCGCACGAGGGCACGAAGTGCGTCACGCGGGTCGGGGGTCTGCTCGACCACGTCGCGGCCGCCGTCGAGCAGGCGCTCGCTCGTGCCGGCGAGGAGCGCGAGGAGCACGGCCTGCTTGCTCGGGAAGTGCCGGTAGACGGCCGGGCCGCGGACGCCGACGGCGGCACCGAGGTCGTCGAGCGACACCCCGTCGAACCCGTGGCGGGCGAACAGATCGGAAGAGCGTCGT
>NZ_JAAXOY010000394.1 GCF_012396155.1 Cellulomonas septica
CGCCCCGCCGCCCGTGCGCGACGCCGCGCACGTCGACCTAGCCCCGGGCGACCTGCTCGTCACGTTCAGCGACGGCGTGCTCGACGTGCTCGACGGGACGCTCGCGTCGGTCGACGAGGTCGCGCGACGGCTCGGCGGGGCGTCGAGCGCGAGCGACGCGGTCGACCGTGTCCTCGCGCTCGCGCGCGGTGCGACCGACCGGCCGGACGACCTCACGGTCGTCGCCGTGCAGCGGGAGCCGTGATGGGACGCGCGCTGCTGCTGCGGGTCGTCGTCGCGCTGACGATCGCGCTGGGTGCCAACTACGTCGTCTGGCGCTGGCTCGAGTCCGTCAACTGGTCGGCATGGTGGATCGCCGTGCCGCTCGTGATCGCCGAGACGTACAGCTTCGTCGACGTCGCGCTGTTCGGCGTCACGATGTGGCGGGCCAAGCCCCGGCCCCAGCCCGATGCACCGGCGGCGGGCCTCACCGTCGACGTGTTCATCACGACGTACGACGAGCCGCTCGAGCTCGTCCTGACGACCGCCGTCGCCGCGCGCGACATCCGGTACCCGCATCGCACGTGGATCCTCGACGACGGCGCCCGGCCCGACCTGGCGGCCGCCGCGCGGGACGCCGGGGTCGGCTACCTCGTGCGCAGCGACGACTGGCAGGACCGGCCGCGGCACGCCAAGGCGGGCAACCTCAACAACGCGCTGTTCCAGACGGACGGCGAGTTCCTCGTGGTGCTCGACGCCGACCAGATCCCCGACCCGGCGCTGCTCGACCGGACGCTCGGCCACTTCGACGACCCGCAGGTCGCGCTCGTGCAGACCCCGCAGTGGTTCACGAACGTGCCCGAGGCGGACCCGCTCGGCAGCCAGGCGCCGCTGTTCTACGGCCCGATCCAGCAGGGCAAGGACGGCTGGAACGCGGCGTTCTTCTGCGGTTCGAACGCGATCCTGCGCCGTGACGCCCTCATGCAGCTCGGGCTCGTCGGGTACGTGCGCGCGACCGAGGCGGCCGTGCGGGACGCGCTGCGCACCTCGCGCACCGTCCTGGCCCGTGCCCGCCGCCGGGCGGACGACCCGCGCGTCGCCGCCGCGGTCGACCAGGTCTCGGCCGCCGCGCGCACGTCGCTCGCGGAGCTCGACGCCGGCCGGCCGCTCGGCGAGGTGACCTACGCGTTCCAGCGACGCGTCGACGAGGTGTCGGGCGGGCTCGTCGACACCGACCTCGCGGCGATCCGCGCGGACCTCGACGCGATCGGCGCCTGGCCGATCGACACGGACACCGAGCTCGGCACGCCCGTCGTCGACGACACGGCGCTGGCCCGGCTCACCGACCGCGAGCTCTCGCCGCTCGGGGCGCTCGTTTCGGTGCAGGCCCTCGTGAGGGCCGTCGACGTGGACCGCGGCGACGAGGCGCAGCCCGTCATGCCCGTCGCGACCCTGTCCGTGACCGAGGACATGGCGACCGCCATGCGGCTGCACGCGCTCGGCTGGCGCACCGTCTACCACCACGAGGTGCTCGCGCACGGCCTCGCGCCCGAGGACCTCGGCACGATGATCACGCAGCGGCTGCGCTGGGCGCAGGGGACCATGCAGGTCTTCCTCCAGGAGAACCCGCTCACGGTCCGCGGGCTGCGCCTCGGGCAGCGGCTCATGTACTTCGCGACCATGTGGAGCTACCTGTCGGGCTTCGCGGCGATCGTGTACCTCGCGGCGCCCGTCATCTTCCTGTGCTTCGGCGTCCTGCCCGTGACCGCCTGGACGTGGGACTTCTTCGCGCGGTTCCTGCCGTTCCAGATCGCGAGCCAGGTGCTGTTCCTCGTCGCGGCGCGCGGGATCCGGGCGTGGCGCGGGCAGCAGTACTCGCTCGCGCTGTTCCCCGTGTGGATCAAGGCGACGTGGACCGCGGCGGCCAACGTCTGGTTCGGGCGGCCGCTCGGGTTCGCCGTCACCCCGAAGGTGCGGCAGGACGGCGGCGGCTCGTGGCGGCTCGTCGTGCCGCAGCTCACGGCGATGGCCGTGCTCGTCGTCGCGGCGGTCGTCGGGATCGTGCGCTGGGGGCTCGGGTACGCGCCGTGGGTCGGCACGTCCGTCAACCTGGTGTGGGTCGCGTACGACCTCGTCGTGCTCAGCGTGATCGTGCAGGCGCTCCGGTACCGCGGGTACCAGGGTGCGGAGAGGATGGACTGATGGAGATCGAGACCGACCTGCGACCCGACGCCGCCGTGCTGCGGCCCGCCGGCCGCCTCACCATGGTGACCGCGTCCGAGCTGCGGTCGCGCGTCGACGAGACCGTCGCCGCGGGGCACCGCGTCGTCGTGCTCGACCTGGCGGACACGACGTTCATGGACTCGTCCGGGCTCGGCGCGCTCGTCGGCGGGCTGCGGGCCACGCGCGAGGTCGGGGGCGACCTGCGCATCGCCCGACCCGGCCCGCAGATCCGTACCGTCCTGCAGCTCACGACCATGGACCGCGTGCTGCGGCCCTACGACACCGTCGAGGACGCGCTGCGTGCCTCCTGACGTCCGCGTCGAGGCGGACCTCGACGGGCCCGACGGCGCCGTCGTGCTCGCGCGCGTCCACGACGCGCTCGACCGGCTCTGGGGGATCGTGGGCGACGTCGGGGAGACCGACCGGATCGCGCTCGAGACGGCCGTCGTCGAGGTCGCGGGGAACGTCCTGCGGCACGGGCTCGACGGCCACGGCCACCACCTGCTGCTGCGTGCCGACGACGCCGGGCTGGTCGCCGAGATCACGCAGCCCGGGCCGCCGCCGGCGGTCGACCTCGACACCGCGATGCCCGGCGTCGACGCGGAGTCCGGCCGCGGCCTCGCCCTCACGCGCATGCTCGTCGAGCTCACGTGCTCCGACCAGGGCGGCGTGACCCTCTGGACGCTGTCCCGTCCGCGCGGCTGAGCGTGGGCGCGGGACGGCGGACGTCGCGACCCGGTGGCGCCCCCGGCAGGACTCGAACCTGCAACCGACGGATTAGAAGGCCGTTGCTCTATCCGTTGAGCTACGGGGGCCAGCGGGGTCTCAGCCTAGTGTTCGCGGCGCCCCGCGAGCGTCCCCGCGGCGTCCCGGAGGGCGTCGCACGAGGGCTGCACAACCCGCATCCGGCCAGGATCGGGGCACGCGTCACCGCGTGGCGCGTTTGTCCAGGTCAGATCGCGCCACGACAATGAGCGCGTGAGCGCGCAGCCCGGCACCGTCCCCGCGCCGCCGGCGCAGGGGTCGCACGCGGCGCCGCCCAGCCGTGCGCGGCACGCG
>NZ_JAAXOY010000395.1 GCF_012396155.1 Cellulomonas septica
GTCGACGACACGACGTGGTCGGTCCGCGCGCCCGCGCAGCCGCGACGGCTGCCCAAGGCCATCTCGATCGAGGAGGTCGACCGGCTCCTCGACGCCGCCGGGCAGGGCGACGGGCCGCTGCCCGCGCGCGACCGTGCCCTGCTGGAGCTGCTCTACTCGACGGGCGCCCGCATCTCGGAGGTCGTCGGCCTCGACCTGCGCGACGTGGACCGGGCAGAGAGGCGCGCCTCGGTGCGCCTCGCGGCCGGCAACGCCAAGCAGCGGGTCGCGCCGCTGGGGCGCCGCGCGGTGCGCGCGCTCGACGACTACCTCACGGACTCCCGGCCGCTGCTGACCGTCGGCGGGCCGGGCACCGACCGCCTCGCGCTGTTCCTCAACACGCGCGGCGCGCGCCTCAGCCGGCAGAGCGCGTGGGCGGTGCTGCGCAGCGCGGCGCACCGCGCCGGCCTCATCGACGCCGACGGCATCTCGCCGCACACGCTGCGTCACTCGTTCGCCACGCACATGCTCGCCCGCGGGGCCGACGTGCGGGTCGTCCAGGAGCTCCTCGGGCACGCCTCGGTGACGACCACGCAGCTCTACGCGACGTCCCAGGACGACGAGCTGCGCGAGGCGTACGCGGCCGCGCACCCCCACGCCCGGTGAGCGGTCGCCCGAATCGTGTCGGCACGGGCCGTCCTCCGGTGATCGCACGCTCCGCTCGGGTAGGTTGTCCCGCGTGGTGAGCCAGGAGACGACCGAACCGCAGCTCGACGCCGTCGGACGACCGCTGCCCCTCTTCCCGGAGCCGGCTCCGCTCGCGTCGCACGGTCCCGCCCGCGTCATCGCCATGTGCAACCAGAAGGGCGGCGTCGGCAAGACGACGACCACGATCAACCTCGCGGCGGCGCTGGCCGAGTACGGGCGCCGCGTCCTCGTCGTGGACTTCGACCCGCAGGGAGCGGCGTCGGTCGGCCTCGGCGTCAACCCGCACGAGCTCGACCGCACGGTCTACAACCTGCTGATGGAGCGCGACGCGCAGATCGCCGACGTCGTGCGTCCGACGGCCACGCCCGGGCTCGACCTGCTGCCGGCGAACATCGACCTGTCGGCGGCCGAGGTGCAGCTCGTCGGCGAGGTCGCCCGGGAGTCCGTGCTCGCGCGCGTGCTCCGGCCCGTGCTCGACGACTACGACCTCGTGCTCGTCGACTGCCAGCCGTCGCTCGGGCTGCTGACCGTCAACGCGCTCACCGCGGCGCACGGCGTCGTCATCCCGCTCGAGTGCGAGTTCTTCGCGCTGCGCGGCGTCGCGCTGCTCATCGAGACGATCGAGAAGGTCCGCGACCGGCTGAACCCGCGCCTCGAGGTCGACGGCATCCTCGCGACGATGTACGACTCGCGCACGCTGCACGCGCGGGAGGTCGTCGCCCGCGTGCACGAGGCGTTCGGCGACACGCTGCTGCACACCGTGATCGGCCGCACCGTGAAGTTCCCCGACGCGACCGTCGCCGCCGAGCCCATCACCACGTACGCCCCGTCGCACGCGGGTGCGGCGGCCTACCGGCAGCTCGCGCGTGAGCTCGTCGCCCGTGGCGACGCCGCCTGACGAGCGCGCGCTCCCGCCCGAGCAGTCGACCGCCGGCCCGGCGCCGGCGGGCGCGCACGGCTTCGAGGTCCACCTCGACAACTTCAGCGGGCCGTTCGACGTCCTGCTGGGCCTCATCGCGAAGCACAAGCTCGACATCACCGAGGTCGCGCTCGGGCGCGTGACCGACGAGTTCGTCGGCTACATCCGCAACCACGAGCGCGACTGGGACCTCAGCCAGGCGAGCGAGTTCCTGGTCGTCGCCGCGACGCTGCTGGACCTCAAGGCCGCGCGGCTGCTCCCGAGCGCCGAGGTCGAGGACGCCGAGGACCTCGAGCTGCTCGAGGCGCGCGACCTGCTGTTCGCCCGGCTGCTGCAGTACCGCGCGTACAAGCAGGTCGCCGGGTACCTCGCGGAGCGGTTCGCGACCGAGGGGCGCCGGTACCCGCGGACCGTCACGCTCGAGCCGCACCTGGCCGCGCTGCTCCCGGAGCTCGTCTGGCAGGTCGGGCCCGAGGAGCTCGCCAGGCTCGCGGCGCGCGCGCTCGCGCCCAAGCCGGGTCCGCCCGCGGTCGACATCAGCCACCTGCACGCGCCCGCGGTGAGCGTGCGCGAGCAGGCAGCGGTGCTCGTCGACCGGCTGCGGCACGCGGGCGCCGCGTCGTTCCGCTCGCTGACCGCCGACGCCGACGCGACCGTGGTGGTCGTCGCCCGGTTCCTCGCGCTGCTCGAGCTCTTCCGCGAGGGTGCCGTCGCGTTCGACCAGGTGGAGGCGCTCGGGGAGCTGACCGTGCGGTGGACGGGTGCGGCCGAGGGGGACGTGCAGGTGTCCGACGACTTCGACCAGCTCGACACGACCGGGGGAGCGGCAGCGCCGGACGGGACCGTGTTCGACGACGGCGTGCCCGACGACGGCGTGCCCGACGACGCCGTGCCCGACGACTCGGGGCCGGGTCCGGAGGCTCGCACCCTCGCTGACGATGGAGGTCCCGCATGACCGACGACCAGGTCGACGACGACGTCCAGGACGCCGCGGCGTTGGACGCGTCCGTGCCCGACGAGCTCGCGTTCGACGTCGAGGACCTGCCGGGCGGCGCGCTCGCGACGCTCGAGGCGGTGCTCATGGTCGCGGACGAGCCGATCCCGGCCGTGCGGCTCGCGGCGGTGCTGGCGCTGCCCGTCGCGGACGTCGAGGCGCTGCTCGCCGAGCTCGTGGCCGAGTACCGCGGTGAGCGCGGCGGCCGGCCGCGCGGCTTCGAGCTGCGACCCGTCGCGGACGGCTGGCGGATCTACTCGGCACCCGCGTACGCCGACGTCGTCGGGCGCTTCGTCGTCGACGGGCAGACCGCGCGGCTCACGCAGGCGGCGCTCGAGACCCTGGCCGTGGTCGCGTACCGGCAGCCCGTGACGCGCGGTCAGGTGTCGGCGGTGCGCGGGGTCAACGTGGACGGCGTCGTGCGGACGCTCACGGCGCGCGGCCTCGTGGCCGAGGTCGGTACCGAGCCCACGACCGGCGCGGTCCTGTACGGGACCACGGGATACTTCCTGGAGCGCATGGGGGTGTCCAGCCTGGACGAGCTGCCCCCGCTCGCCCCCTACCTGCCGGACATCGACGCGCTGGAAGGCGTCGACCAGGCGATCGGAGAGACCAGATGAGCCCGCAGGAGCGGCGTGGCGGCACGCCCGGCAAGGCGTCC
>NZ_JAAXOY010000396.1 GCF_012396155.1 Cellulomonas septica
GGTCGCGCCCGCGGTCGTGGCGGCCGGTCCCGTCAGTCGAGCAGGAGCGACGCGAGCGCCGCACCCACGACGAGCCCCACGCCCGCGAGCCACACGAGCGTCGGCAGCCGCTGCCAGAACGTGCGCCTCACCGCAGCACCACCCGACCGTCCCGCACGTCGACGTCAACCTCCGGGAGCGGGCGCTGGGCGGGTCCGCGCACGACGTCACCCGACCGTGCGTCGAACACGCTGCCGTGGCAGGGGCAGCGGATCTCGCCGTCCGCGACCTCGCCGACCAGGCAGCCCTGGTGCGTGCAGACCGCGCTGAACCCCTCGACGTCGTCGCCGTCCCGGACGAGCACCACCTGGCGGTCGGTGAGGACGAGGCCGCCCCCGTCGGGGACGTCGGAGAGCGCCGCGAGGACGACGCCGTCGCCGTCGCCGTGGCCGCTGTCGTCGCCGTCGTCGGACGCGTCGGACCCGCCCTCGGTGTCCGCACCGGTGCCGCCGTCTCCCTCGGCCGGTCCGTCGCCCGGCGGTGCGTAGTCGCCGTCGTCGGTGGCCGGCGCGCGCGTGGACATGCCGACGAACCCGACGACGCCGGCCGCGACGGTCACGCCGACCGCCTCGAGCACCTCGCGCCGCCGGTACCCCTCGGACGCGCCCTCCGTCACGCGTGCACCTCCCGCCGTCACACCCGGGGGAGCCCGGGCTGGGTGAAGAACCACAGCGCCGACGTGAACCACACGACGACGAGCAGCGTCGCGACGGTGGCGCCGAGCAGGGGCACCACGACGGACGGCAGCCGGGGGAGGCGCAGCGCCAGCATCTTCGCGGCGAACGCGCCGTAGAACAGGCACCCGGCGACGCTGTGCACCAGGACGCGTGACGGCTCGTCCTCGAAGCCCAGGGACCACACGCACTGGAACGCGACGGGCAGCGTGAGCAGGAACGCGACGACGCCGCTCCACCGGTGCAGCAGCGCGACCCAGCCGGGAGCGCCGCCCCGCACGCCGGGCAGCCGCCCCCACATCGCGAGCGCGGACAGCACCTGCACGACGACCAGCACGAGCGCGGCGGTGGTGAACCACGCCTTGAGCTGCAGCATCCCGGTGAACCACAGGGTCAGCAGCCACGCGCCGTCGCCGGGGTGCGCGTCCGCGTAGGCGGCGAGCGCGGCGGCGACACCCAGTCCCAGCGCGGCGACGCCCGCGAGCGACCACTGCCACCGCGCGGTGGCGGACGGCGGGGAGGGTGGCGCCTGCGTCACGCCCATGCGGCCAGCGTCCCGGGCCGGGGTGCCGGTGTCCAGACGTGGGGCCCCGGGACGCGACGACGGCCGCCCGGTGCGCCCGGACGGCCGTCGTGCGCGCGTCGGTCAGCTCCTGTGACCACCGAGCGGCGGGTTGGCGTGGTGCACGAGCTCGAGCGCCATCTGCGGGAACCACTGGCCGGCTGCCGGGTCGGCGTACCCGCGGACCGGGTCGATGCCACCGTCGGGCGCCCAGCGCGTGCACTGGCCGTCGGACTCGCCCGGGATCTTGATCCAGAGGTACGCGTCGACGTACGGGTCGCCGGTGCTCGTCGTCGGGCGCAGGCCGAGGCCGCGGTCCGGCGGGTTGCACCACACCTGCGGGTCACCCTCGGGGTGGTCCGCCGGCGGCGTCCACGGGCCCTGGCCGTTGCGGCTCGTGTCGACGACGGCGTGCTTGAGCACCTGGGGGCCGGCCGGCGGGTTGGCGGCGTTCGTGACGTTGTCGACGTACCACTGGTCCGTCAGGCCCCACGTGCTGAAGTCGTTCGGGTCCGCGGGGTAGTACTGGCTCGCGCAGTAGTCGAAGTGCCCGAGGCGCCAGCCGCCCTCGGCGTCGTTGGTGCCGTACCAGAGGCACTGCGAGATCCACGACGCGAACTTCGCCTGCCGCTCGCTGAGCTCGTAGTTCGAGACGTTGAGGAAGAAGCCGTCGGCCTTCTCGACGCCCGCCTTGTGCAGCCGGTCGGCGACGTCGCCGACGCCGAGCCACGCGGAGTGCGTGCCGTCGAGGTAGAGGCGCACGTTCGGCAGCGCCGACAGCCGGTCGACGGCGCCGTTCAGCTGCGCGAACCGGTCGGACGCGGCCGTCGCCGGGTCGGCCTCGGCGGGCTGGCACCACTCGGTCGCGCCGGTGATGGAGGTGTACCAGGGGATGATCCCGAGGCCGTCGGGCTCGAGCACGACGATGGCCTCGCTCGTGCCGATGCCCTTCGCGAGCCCGTCGATCCACGCGAGGTACGACGCGGTGTCGAGCGCGCCGCCCGCGGAGTACTGCGAGCAGTCCCGGTAGGGCAGGTTGTAGGCCACGATCACCGGGACCGCGCGCTGGTGCTTGGCGCTCTTGACCGTCTTCTCGACGGACTTGCGCACCTCCTTGGGCGTGCCGCTCGTGAACCACACCGCCTGCGGGGTCGCGACCATCTGGGTGACGGCCTTCGCGTCCGCGTACCGGCGGTCCTTCACGAGCTGCTTGATCTGCGCGACCGCGCCCTCGTTGGGCGGGGGCGTGTAGAGCCGCGTCGTCGACGACGGACCTCCCGGGCCGGGGCGGCCGTGCGCCGTCGCGGGCGCGGCGGAGAGCAGTGAGAGCGCTACCACGGCGGCGGCCGCGGCGAGCGCTGCGAGGGGCGAACGGGTGTGACGTGCCACGGAAGGCTCCTACGTCGTTGTCGGATGACCGGTGCCGTGCGCGGCGGAAGGGGGTGGACCGCCGTCCCAGGAGCATGACAATCCGGACGGGCGAGGGCAAGGGCCCCGCGCGGGTGATCGTCGCGCCCGCGGTCGTCCGGATCCTCGCTCCCGCCGCGGTCAGACACGCCCGGTGGCCGTGTGGGTGACAAGGAGGACCATCGAGCGCATGGCCGACGACGCACCGCGCACCTGGACCGTGGACGACCACCTCCGGGACGCCGACCCCGCGCACGTCGCGCTCTGGCAACGGGTGGTGGCGCTCGTCGAGGCGTGCGGCCCCGTGACGGTCCTCGCGCACAGGACGACCGTGACGTTCGCCGGGGAGCGGCGCGGCTTCGCCGGGGCCCGCCCGACGAGGCACGGCGTCGACGGCTTCCTCGACCTCCAGCGCCCGCTCGGGCCGGACCGTCGGATCCGGCGCGTCTCGCCGTACACGAAGCGCCTGTTCGTGCACCAGTTCCGGGTGACGTCCGCGGACGACCTCGACGACGCGTTCGAGGGCTGGGTCCGCGAGGCGTACGCCGTCGGTGCGGGCGCGCACCTGCGCTGACCCGTCGCACCGGATGACGCCCGCGCGGCCGCTCCGCGCGTGGCC
>NZ_JAAXOY010000397.1 GCF_012396155.1 Cellulomonas septica
GGTCGCCCGGGTCGCGGCGCGCACGTCCGCGGCGGTCGCCCCCGACGGGACGGCGGTGGGGTCGCGGTCGGCGCGTGCGAGGTCGCCGACCGTGAGCGTCTGCAGGTCGAGCGCGCCCGTGACCTGCGCGGAGTAGGCCGCGTCGAGCGCGCCGACGTTCGCGGAGTGCTCGACGAGGTGCCGCAGGTCGTCGGGGTTCTGCCCGCTCGCGACGGTGTCGGTCGGCTCGACGCCGACCTTGCGCAGGCACCAGTTCGCGGCCTCGTTGAGCCCGCGCAGCAGGGGCCGCGTGAGCCACATGAACCCGCGCATGGGCAGCGCGAGGAGCGTCGCCGACGACTCGGGGTGCGCGATGGCCCACGACTTGGGGGCCATCTCCCCGACGACGAGGTGCAGGAACGTCACGACGACGAGCGCGAGCACGAAGCCCGCGACGTCCGACACCCACGCGGCCAGGCCCCACGACTCGAACAGCGGGGTCAGCCAGTGGTGCACGGCCGGCTTGGTGATCGCGCCGAGGGCCAGGGTGCACGCGGTGATGCCGAGCTGCGCGCCCGCCAGCAGGACCGTCAGCTCGCCGGACGAGCGCAGCGCGGCGCGCGCCGAGCGGCTCGTCGGGGCGTCGTCCTCCAGGCGGTGCCGCTTGGCGGCGAGCGACGCGAACTCGACCGCGACGAAGAACGCCGACAGCGCGATGAGCGCGACGGTCACGACGGCGACGACCAGCGGGCTCATCGGGCCTCCTCCGACGTGGCGGCCGCGATCTCGGCGGCGGTGGGCGGCGGCTCGGCGGGCACGGTGACCCGGACCGTCGCGGGGACGTGGCGGTCGACCTCGAGCACGTCGACGCGCATCCACACCTCCTCGGCGTGGTCGGCGTGCGCGAGCTCCGCCGGGTCGGCGGGCAGCAGCACGAGGACGCTCGTGCCGACGGGCGGCAGGGCGCCGTGCGCCTCGATGACGAGGCCCGCGATGGTCTCGACGTCGCCGCGCGGCAGGTCGCGGCCGATCGCGCGCTCGACCTCGTCGAGGTGCACGTCGCCGGGCATGACCCAGGCGCCGTCGTCGAGGACGGGCGCGGCGCCCGTGACCGGGTCGTGCTCGTCGGTGATCTCCCCGACGAGCTCCTCGGCCAGGTCCTCGACGGTGACGACGCCCGCGAGGCCGCCGTACTCGTCGAGCACGCACGCGAGCTGGTTGGTGCCGGTCAGCGCGCGCAGCGCGTCGGGCAGCGCCATCGACGTGGGGACGAGGACCGGCGGGCGCAGCAGCGCCGCGACGGGGGTGTCGTCGGGCTCGGTCGTCGCCAGGACGTCCTGCAGGTGCACGACGCCGAGCACGTCCTCGTCGTCGGACACGACGGGGTAGCGCGAGTGGCCGGTGCTCATGCGCAGGCGCAGGTCGCCGACGGTGTCGTCGGGACGCACGACATCGACGCGCGAGCGCGGGATCATCGCGTGCTCCACGTCCCGCTCGGGGAAGTCGAGGATGCGGTCGAGCAGCACGGACAGCTCGGTCGGCAGGTCACCGGACTGCGCGGACTCGGCGACGATGTGCTCGAGGTCGCGGACCGTCGCGGAGTGCTCGACGTCGTGGACGGGCTCGATGCGCAGCACGCGCAGGAGCGCGTTCGACGCGGAGTCGAAGACCCGGATCAGCCAGCCCATGACGCGCAGGTAGAGCGTGGTCGACGCGGCGAGCGCGATCGCGACGGGCTCGGGCCGGGCGATCGCGAGGTTCTTGGGGAACAGCTCGCCGAACACCATCTGCACGAGCGTCGAGAACAGCAGCGCCAGGACGGTGCCGACCGCGATGCCGACACCCGTCGGGACGCCGACGCCACCGAGGGCCTCGCCGAGGGACTCACCGATCAGGGGCTCCGCGACGTACCCGACGAGCAGGCCCGTCACGGTGATGCCGAGCTGCGCGCCCGACAGCATGAAGGACGTGCGCTTCGTGACCGCGAGCGCACGACGAGCGGCGGGGTCGCCGGCCGCGGTCCGCGCGCCGAGGCGCGACCGGTCCACGGCCATGTACGCGAACTCCTGCGCCACGAACCAGCCCGTGGCCGCGGTGATCGCGAGCACCACGAGCATGCCGACGAGCAGGGACAGCACCCACATCTCAGTGCTCACCCACCCTCACCGGTCGTCGTCGTCGGTGGGGTGGGTAAGGACTACAGCCGCCGTCCATCTCTCTCCAGGTAGGGGAACGTTCGCCTCGGCTCAACGATCCCGCATCCCGGGGAGTTCCGCCGTGCGACCGTGACGCCCGCCACGACCGCGCGGTGCGGGCGGACGGCCACCGTCAGTAGACCGCGGTGCTCTCCTCCTGGAGCCGCTGCTCCAGGTCACGCGCAGCGGCCACGGGCCCGGCGACGACCGGTACGAGCGCGACCAGGAACGCCACGACGACCACGAGCCAGCCCGCGGGTCTCAGCGCGGGGGCGCCACGGAAGAGCGCGCGCCGGTAGTCGCGCACCGCCCGCGACGCGAGCGCGACCGCGGCCAGCACGAGCAGCACCGAGAACGTGTTGACGACCGCCCGCATCCAGAGGCTGACGAGCCCCGACAGTGCCAGCACCCCGAGCGCGAACCCGAGGAACCAGAACGCGGTGCGGCGCACGGCACGCGCGTCCTCCAGCCGGTTGAGCTGGTAGGCCGCGCCCTGCGAGACCGTGTCGGCGAGGTTGAGCGAGTCGCCGAGGCGCGCCGGCACGTAGCCGAAGGTCGACACCGGTGCGGCCGACGTCGCAACCGCCGGCGCGGCCGAGGTCGCAACCGCCGGAGCGGCTGACGTCGCGACGGCCGGTGCCGCCTGCCCGGCCGGCGACCACGACGTCGACGCCACCGCCGGTCCGGGCGTGGCGACCGGTGCCACGGTCGCGTGCGCGCGATCCGGGTCGGGCGTCGTCTGCTCCGTCCACCGCGCGCCGTCGAACCAACGGCGCACCCCCGGCGTCACGCCGTCGGGGTACCAGCCGGGTGGGGCGAGCTCAGCGTCGGTCATCGCACGATCCTCGGACCGCGCCGCGACGCGCGACACCGCCTTCCGGGCGAATCACCCGGGCAGCCGATCCGGCGCCGGGCTCGGACGCGCGGGTCGTGGACGGTCCTGCCGAGTCACTCGCAGGCGACGCCGTCCTTGTCGCGGTCCAGACCCGAGCGGTAGCCGGCGTCACCGAGATGGAGCGGCGCGGCTCCGGCTGCGCGGGCCGCATCGCAGTTCGCGAAGTACGCCGACCCCCCGCTCGACCCGCTGCCGGACTGGCCCGACGACTTGGCCGCCGCGGCACGCGCC
>NZ_JAAXOY010000398.1 GCF_012396155.1 Cellulomonas septica
CAGCAGGCGTGCGACGAGCCGGCCGTCGGGCTGCGCGACGAGCTGCCAGCGCGCGCCGGGCAGGTCGCCGACGCACACGACGCCGAGCGGCGACCGCCGGTCCGTCGTGGCGGTCGCGACGACCTGGTCGGCGAGGGCACCGGTCGGCGCCGCGCCGAGCACGAGGTACTCGGGCACCCACGTCGTCGCACCGTCGGGCCGCACCCGCCCGGACAGCACGTCGCCGTCGTGCGTGCCGGTCGCGGAGAGGGTGTGCACGGCGGTCGTGCCGGCGAGCAGCAGCCCGGACGCGGCCGCCCAGTCGAGCGTCTGCGGCCGGCGGCACGTCACCTGCTCGGACACCTCGAGGTGCGACGCGTACCCGCCGGTGACGCGCCAGGCGATCACCTCGTCACCGGGGGCGAGCCAGCGCACGGACGGCCCGACGGCGGTGACGACGCCCGCGACCTCGAGGCCGAGCCGGATCGGCAGCCGCGCGGGGTCGTTCCCGGGTCCGGCGGCGTACATCTTCCAGTCGATCGGGTTCACCGCGGCAGCCCTCACCTCGAGGAGCACGTTGCCCGGTCCGGGGTCCGTCGGTGCGGTCTCGACGGTGCGGAGCACCTCCGGCCCACCGAACGCGGTCGCGACGACAGCCCTGCTCGTGACACTCACCCGGCACAGCCTGCACCGGTCACCCGTTCGCCGCCAGGGTTGATGCGTCCGCATGCACACCATCACCCGCGCGGGTGACCTGACCCGTCCCGACCTGGTCGGACGTCCAGCGCGGGCCGCTCAGGCGGCGCGCGGGGCCTGCTCGTCGTGGGGCACGGGACCGAGCACCTGGTCGAGGTACGCGTTGCTGAACGTGCCGCCCGGGTCGGCCTCCGCGCGCACCCGCTGGGCGTCGCAGAGCCGCGGGTAGACGCGTGCGAGCGCCGCGGAGTCGAGCCAGTGCAGCTTGCCCCAGTGCGGGCGGCCGCCGACCTGTGCGGCGATGCGCTCGACCGCCGTGAAGTAGCGCGTGTACGGCAGGTGGACGTTCTGGTGGACCGCGACGTAGGCCGTCGGGCGGCCGTGCGCGGTGGACAGCCACAGGTCGTCGGCGGCGGCGAACCGCACCTCGACCGGGAAGGGCAGGCGCTCGCCCGACGCCTCGATCCACGCGTCGACCTCGGCCAGCACGTCGGCGACGCTCTCGCGCGGGACGGCGTACTCCATCTCGCGGAAGCGCACGCGGCGCGGCGAGACGAACACCTCGGCCGACGGGGCGGTGTAGCGGCGGGCGGACAGCGCGCGGCTGCTCAGCTGGTTGATGCCGACGGTCGCGGGCGGCACGAGCGTCGCGATGCGGTTGGTCAGCGCGAACATCGCGTTGGAGAGCAGCTCGTCGTCGATCCACGAGCGCACGGGGCTCAGCGGCCGGACCACGTCGTCGGGGACCCGGTTGTTGCGCTTGGTGAGGGCGCGCCGCGTGTGCGGGAACCAGTAGAACTCGAAGTGGTCGTTGCCGTCGACGAGCCCGTCGGGCCCCTCGAGCTCCTCGAGGACGCGGTCGAGCGGCCACGGCTCCTCGCGCGCCTCGAGCCGGAACGAGGGCACGACCTCGAGCGTCAGGGCGGCCAGCACGCCGACGCTGCCGAGCCCGAGGCGGGCGAGCTCGAACAGCTCGGGGTGACGCGTGGGGGACACCTCGACGACGTCGCCGTCGGCGAGGACCAGGCGTGCGCCGACGACCTGCGTCGCGAGGCCGCCGAGCTGCGAGCCCGTGCCGTGCGTGCCGGTCGAGACGGCGCCGGCGATCGACTGCTTGTCGATGTCGCCCAGGTTGCGCATCGCGAGGCCGTGCTGCGCGAGGAGCGTGTTGAGCGCGCGCAGCCGGATCCCGGCGCCGACCGTCACGTGGGTCGTGCCGTCGGGCTGCGGGGCGACACGCTCGAGCGCGTCGATCGCGTCCAGGTGAACCTGCACGCCGTCCGTGACTGCGGCAGGGGTGAAGGAGTGGCCGCCGCCGACCGCGCGCACGCGCAGGCCGGTGTGCGCCGCGGCGCGGACCGTCGCGACGAGTTCGCCCAGGTCACGCGGGTGCGCCACGCTGCGCGGCGTCGCGTGAGCGGTGCGGGCCCAGTTCTGCCAGGGCGTGGCGGCCGACGTCTTCCCCATCGTGGACAACGGTCCTCCTGGTCGGTTGTCCAAGTCAAGTGCGTACATACCTTGACTATCGTCACGACTGACATTGAGATATGGCGTGGGGAGACGCGACAGCACCCTCGACGCAACCGGCGGTCGGGCCGGTGAGGGGACGTCGCATCGAGGGAGGGGACCCGGATGAACCGCTTGCCCGTCGCCGAGAGGCGCGAGCAGCTGATCGAGGCTGCGCTGACCGTCGCCAGCCGCGACGGCATCGACGCCGCGACCGTGCGCGCCATCGCCGCCGAGGCAGGCGTCTCGCTCGGCGTCGTGCACTACTGCTTCCAGGACAAGGACGAGCTGCTGCGGTCCATGGCGCACGCCATCACCGCGCAGAACCTCGCCCGCAGCCTCGACGACCTGCCCGAGGGCGCGGACGTCGCGGTCATCGTGGGTGCCGTCCTCGACGCGCTGTGGGACACCATCGCGTCCGCGCGCGGCCCGCAGCTGCTCTCGTACGAGCTGACGACGTCGTCGCTGCGCCACGCCGAGCTCAACCAGGTCGCGATCGAGCAGTACCGCGGCCAGTGGTCGGCGGCCGAGCAGGTGCTCGAGCTCGTCGAGAAGGCCGCGCACGTCGGCTGGACCGTGCCCCGCGCGCACGTCGCGCGGGCCGTCGTCGCGGTCGTCGACGGGTTCTCGCTCGCGTGGCTCGTCGACGGGGACTCCGAGGCCGCCCGACGCGGACTGCAGGGCTTCGGGCAGTACCTCGCGACCATGGCCGTGCCCGTCGAGCTCGCCCCCGAGGCGCTCGACCACGGCCTGCCGCCCGGCACGTCCGCGCGCGCGGACCAGCAGACGACCGCGTGAGCGCCGAGGCCAGGGGGAGCAGCAGCACGGTCACGACGGCGGCCCGTCGCGCCCGGGTCGCGACGTCCGGCGGGTTCGCCACCCAGGGGTTCGTCTACGCGCTCCTGCTCACCAGCCTCGAGCAGTTCAAGGACCGGTACGGCGTCGACGACGGGCAGATCACCCTCGTCGTGCTCGGCGTGTGCGCGCTCGCCGCCGTGGGCACGCTCGTCGCCGACCGGGTCGCACGCGGTCGCGCGGGCAGCCGCGGGGCGCTCGCGTCCGGG
>NZ_JAAXOY010000399.1 GCF_012396155.1 Cellulomonas septica
ACGCGCCCGCCATCATGAACTCGCCGTGCGCCATGTTGATGACGCCCATCTGACCGAACGTCAGCGCGAGCCCGAGCGCCGCGAGCAGCAGCACCGACCCGAGGCTGAGCCCGGCGAAGAGCTGGGACGACGAGCGGCTGCAGGACGGCACCGAGCCCGCGCGCCCGGCGCGCGCCGACCGCCTGCATGATCGTGCTGACGCCGTAGCCCACCGACGACGCGACCGCGGCGAGCAGGGACCCGATCACGCCGGACGCCCCGCGCGCGGCCCGGACCCGCAGGCGCCGGTCACGTCGGCTGCCCGACGTTCCCGAGGAAGCGTCCGATCACCGGGATCTCGGTGACCCCCTCCGCACCGGCCATGACGACGGCCTGCGTCGCGACGTACTCGACGGAGTCGAGGATCGTGTAGCGGGGCACCCAGCCCGGGTCGAACTTCTCGTTGAACTGCCCGAGGGTCGCCATCTGCGTGCCCTGCGACAGCCGCTGCAGGACGGGCCGCGTGAGCTGGTCGAGGCGCGAACCGCCGCCCTCCTCGTTCTCGAGGACCTCGCGCAGCACCGCGAAGTTGAGGCCCAGGCCGGTGTGCCCGCGCGCCTTGAGCTCGCCGATCGTGTGCACGATGTTCGTGTCGATCAGCCCGTTGGGCAGGCCCTCGACGTCGAGGCGGCGGCGCATGACGTCGAGGGACCAGCCGCCGATCGCGGGCGCGGGCACCCACTGGCAGAACGCGTCGACGCGACCCGCGGACGTCTGCGTCACGGACATCAGCAGCCCGGTGTCCGCGGGGTCGAACAGCCGCGACAGGGTCATCGAGAACCCGCGCTCGGTCTCGCCGCGGCGCGACTCGTCGCTCATCGCCTCGATCTGCGCGCGCAGGTGCGGCTCCATCGCCGCCGGGTCGTGGAACGTCGTCGTGTACCCCGCGCGCTCGACGCGCCCGACGGCCTGCCGCAGCGACTTGTGCGACCCGCCCGCCGTCGTGAACGTCGTGCAGTCGACGATCGCCTCGTCGCCCAGGTAGACGACGCGCAGACCCGCGGCCTCGTAGACGCCGAGCCAGTCCTGACCGGCGCCGATCACGGCGACCGACCAGCCGTAGTCCTCGGTGTAGTCGAGGAACTCGGCCCACGTCTGCTCGCGCTCCTCGGGCGGCCCGATCGGGTCGGGCGACACGAGCGCGACGCCCCCGCGCACCGAGTGCGCCACCACCGAGCGCCCGACGAAGAACCAGTCCTTGTCGTCACGCAGCGCGAAGTAGTCGAGCGTGCCCGTGCCCCACCGCTGGACGACCGTGCGGGCCCGCTCGCGCTCCTGCGCGTGGTCCGCCGCGTTGAGCCGGTGCGGCCGGCGCGGCGACGTGAGCGTCCACAGCAGCGTCAGCAGGAACGCGAGCTCGAGGACGAACTCGACCGGGCTGAGGATGCGGGCGAGCCGCTCGATCTCGGCCGTGCCGGGGTCCCGCACGATGACCCACACCACGAGCCCGACGGTCGTCACCACGACGAAAACCACCGCGAAGACGACGAGGAGGACGGCGCGCCGCACGTCACGCCGGTTGGGCAGCACCGGGAAGCACGACCCCTTGGTCGCCAGCCAGACGGCCCCCACGGCCACGGCGACCGCGGCGAGCACGTCAGGCCCGCGGACCAGGTGCAGCACCACCGAGGCGACGAGCAGACCGACCGTGAGGATCCACGACAGCCGGTGCCCGCGTCGCAGCCCGCGGGCGGTGAACAGCAGCACGATCGAGACGGTGATGAGGGCCGGGCGCGCCGACGCCGTCCCCGCGTTCGGCACGATGTCGTCGAACAGCGCGAGGTCGCGCCAGACGCCGCGCAGCAGGCTCGAGACGAGGCCGACCACGGCCAGCACCCAGACCGTCCGCGACGCCAGCACGCGCACGTGCACGCGACGACGCTGCTCGTCGAGGGCGGATCGGTCGACTCGCGGGAGGAGCACGCTGCCCGGCATGCGCCCCAGTCTGCCGGGGGCGACCGTCCGCGCACCCCTCGCGCGGGGTGATCCGTCCGCCGTGCGGCGTCAGGCGTCGGGCGTCGTCCCCGCCAGCCGCGCGAGGAGGCCGGCGCGGACCGCGGGCCACTCGTCGGGCAGGATCGAGAAGTACGCGGAGTCGCCGCGCGTGCCGTCGGGGGCGAGGCGGTGGCTGCGCAGCACCCCCTCGGGCACGGCGCCGAGCCGACGGATCGCCCCGACCGAGCGCGTGTTGCGGGTGTCGGCGCGGAACGCGACGCGCTGCATGCCCCACGTCTCGAACGCGTGCGTGAGCATCAGCAGCTTGCAGGCCGGGTTGTTCGACGTCCCCCACCAGCGCGGCGCGTAGTACGTGTGCCCGATCTCGACGCGCAGGACGTGCGTGTCCAGGTCGTAGAACGACGTGCTCCCCCGCACCTCGCCCGTCGCGGCGTCGAGGACCGCGAGCGCGACCCGCCCCGGCGTCACCCGGGCGCGGTCCACCTCGGCCCGCCAGCCGTCGATCCCGACGGGCAGGGGGGACGACATGCCCGCCCACACCCGGTCGTCGACGAACGCGGCGAGCGCCTCCGCGTGGGTGTCGTCGAGCGGGACGAGACGAGCACCGTGGCCTTCGAGCGTGACGTCGTGGAGCACGGCGGAAGCCTCGCACGGTCTGGCAGGGTGGCGACCATGGTTTACCTGGAGCGCGACGGCGACCTGGACGCCCTCGACCTGGTCGGCGAGGACCTCGACGGGCAGGACGGGTCCCACTCCCGGATCCTCGAGTGCACCTTCACGGACTGCTCGCTCGAGGGCGTCCGCCTGGACGGCACGCGCGCGTCGGACACCGCCTGGACGCGCGTGCGGGCCGGGTCGCTGTCGGCGGTGTCGACGACCTGGCTGGACTGCCGGTGGGAGGGCGCGCGGCTCGGCGCGGTCGAGGCGCACGGGTCCGAGTGGACCCGCGTCGAGCTGCACGGCGGGAAGGTCGACTACCTCAACCTGCGCGACGCGACCCTCACCGACGTGCGGCTGGTCGGCGTGATGGTCGACGAGCTCGACCTGGCCCGGGTGAAGGCGCGCAAGGTCGTCCTCGACGACTGCCGGGTCCGGCGGCTCGACGTCTCGGGTGCGCGGCTCGAGGACGTCGACCTCCGCGGCGTCGTCGGGCTCGAGCGCATCGACGGCCTCGACGGGCTGCGCGGCGCGCGCATCACGCAGGACCAGCTCCTCGACCTCGCCCCGCTCGTCGCCGAGCACCTGGGCATCGTCGTCGGCTGATCACGCGCCCGTCCCCCGCGGG
>NZ_JAAXOY010000004.1 GCF_012396155.1 Cellulomonas septica
CGAGCCCGCGCTCGACGAGCCGTCGGGCGCCCTCGCGCAGGTCGTCGAGGCTGTCGGAGTCGGCGAACCCGCCCTCCAGCAGCTCCTCGTGGCTGATCTTGAGCACCGCCCCGCCCGCGTCCGCGAAGGCCGCGGCGGCGCGACCCGACAGGTCCGCGACGACCGTCTGCCCGGCGGCCCGCAGGTCGCCCGCGAGCCGTCCGACGACCGCGGCGGGGAGGATCCGCGGCGGGTCGGCACCGGTGAGGACGGTGATGTCGGCGTCCATCGCCTCGACGAGGACGGTGCCGTAGAGGTCGTCGAGCTCGTGCCGGTCGAGCGGGTGCGGCGGTGTCTCGGCGAGCTCCCGACGGTCGCCGTCGCGGCGGTCGTGCACGTAGGCGCCGTTGCCGCCGGCGTACGCGGTCGGTCGGACCCGCAGGCGCTCGACCTCCGCGAGGTGCGCGAGCACCGTGCCCGTCTCGCCGCCGAACGGCCCGCAGACCACGACCTCCGCGCCGAGCGACACCGCCATGCGGCCGACCCACAGCCCTTGCCCACCGGCGTGCACGTGGACCTCGGGGTGCGACTCCTCGCTGGTCGGGGGCTCGATCGTCACGGTGAGCAGCGGCGTCGGCGCGAGGACGCACACGCGTGGCCCGGCGGACGGTTCCGCGGTCCGGTCGTGCGCTGCTGGCATGCGTCGAGTGTGGCGGTGGCCCCGGTACTGCGCCAGGGCGGGAGGCGCGCCTGCTCCGGGCCTGTCGCGGTGGTGTGCCGGCTTGGCCGGGCCGGCCCGCGGTGACGTCGTCGGGTCAGGGCTTGTCGGGTGCGCGTCCCCGGACCTCGTCGGCGGCGAAGCGGACGTGCGACGCGGCGAGCTTCGCGCGTGCGGCTGCGCCCAGGTCGACACCGAGCACGTCCGCGAGGCACACGAGGTAGATGAGCACGTCGGCCATCTCCTCGCCCGCACGGGCCTTGCGCTCGGGCACCGCGAACGTCGCGATCGCGTCGTCGGCGCGCACCCACTGGAACAGCTCGGCGAGCTCGCCGACCTCGCCGACCAGGGCGAGGATCACGGACTTGGGGTCGTGGAACTGCTGCCAGTCCCGCTCGGTGGAGAACTCCCGCACCAGCCGCGTGAGCTCGGCGATCTCGCGCTCGTCCGTCGTCACGGCGTCAGCCTGGCACGGTCGTCGAGGACGGGGGAGCGTCGGCCCGTCATGCCGGCGGCGTGAACTGGCTCGCGGTGAAGACGGCGCCCTGCGGGTCGCGCACCGTGACGGTCCGGGTCCAGTCGGAGTCGTCGGTGCCGAGGACGGTCCCACCGTGCTGCTCGACGAGCGCGGCGGTCGCGTCACGGTCGGCGACGGCGAAGGTGACGTGCCAGTGGGGCGGCTCGTCGGGTGCCGCGGGCACGACCCAGCCGATCGCGTCGGCGAACCCGGGCGGGGCCGAGACCGCCTTCTGCCGCTCGTGGATGTCGGGGTCGACGGTGGCGGCGAGGTGGTCGCCGTAGCCGGGGACGCGGATCATCGTCCCGAAGCCGAAGTCGCTCAGCTCCCACCCGAACGCGCGTCCGTACAGCTCGCTTGCGGCCGCGGGGTCCGGGGTGTGCAGGTCGCTGAAGTTCCACGTCCCCGGTGCGTTGGTGATCTGCGCGCCGAGCCGGCGACGGGCCTGCCACAGCCGCAGGCCGGCGCCCTGCTGGTCGGTGAACGCGGCCCACGTGCCGCCCTCGCCCGCGACCGTGGGGCCCGTCGTGAGGGTGCCGCCTGCGGCTTCGATGCGCGCGAGCGCCGCCGCGACGTCGTCGACCGCGACGTACGTCTGCCACGACGGGTCGGCGGGCGCCGTGCCCGCCGGTGTCGCCGGGCCGCCGATGCCGGCCGCGTCCTGCCCGTCGACCTGGGCGATGACGTACCGCACGGGCGCGTCCCGCGGTGTCGCGTCGTGGAACGTCCAGCCGAGGACTGCGCCGTAGAACTGGATCGCGGCCTCGACGTCGTCCTGCTCGACGTCCACCCAGGACGTCACGCCTTCGGGGTAGGTGCGCTGCACGGTCGTCCCCTCGTGTGGATAGTCGTGTGCGGTGTGCGGTGTGCGGTGTGCGGTGTGCGGTGTGCGGTGTGCGGTGTGCCGCGGCGCGGCTCGTCCCGCATGTGCCGTCGGTGCCGTCGAGCCGTCCTCGCGAGGTCGACGCTACGACCGACCACCCACACGAACGAGTGGCTCGGGTCTCACTCGTTCGAGTGATCAATTCGCCCGGTCGGCCGAGGCGAGCAACCGTTTGCCCCACAATCGGTGACACGTGTCCGTGGGAGCGGTCTCAGGGCTCGTGACCAGCGTCAACGCAGTTGTTCACATGCCGCTGACCTGCACTCCTGCGAACGCGGCGGGGACGGACACCGCCAGGTTCGGGTGCGCGCGACGTCGTTGACCGCCCTTCCGGGCCGTCGCTACTGTCGCAAGTGAACCATTAGTGAGTGATCTTTACAAATCGCCCGGTTCCACCCGTCCCCCCAGGAGGCCACATGCGTCCCCGGTTCCACCGACCCTCACGACGCCGACGGGCGCTCGCCGCGACGGCGATCGCAGCCGTCACCGGCGTCATCGCCGCGCTCGTCGCCGCGAGCCTGCCCACCGCGGCCACCGCCGCCGGCTCCCTCACCGCCACGTTCACCTCCACCGGCGACTGGGGCACCGGTCACGAGGTGTCGGTGAAGGTCAACAACGGCACCACCGCCTCGATCCCGACGTGGACCCTCGAGTTCGACCTGCCCAGCGGCGTGCAGATCACGAGCTCGTGGGACGCCGACGTGACCCGCAGCGGCAACCACTACCGCGTCACCGGCAAGAGCTGGGCCGGCGCGCTCGCCCCCGGCGCCACGCAGTCGTGGGGCTACGTCGCCTCCGGCGCGTTCAAGCAGCCGACCGGCTGCACCGTCAACGGCGGCGCGTGCACCGGCGGGCCCGGCCCGTCGCCGACCAGCCCGACGCCGACTCCCACCCCCACCACTCCGAAGCCGACGCCCACCACGCCGACGCCGACCCCGACCGACCCGGGCACGCCGTCCGGCCAGAAGGTCGTCGGCTACTTCGCGGAGTGGGGCGTCTACGGCCGCAACTACCACGTGAAGAACATCGACACGAGCGGCTCGGCGTCGAAGCTCACGCACATCCTCTACGCCTTCGGGAACACCACGGGCGGCCGCTGCACGATCGGCGACTCCTACGCCGACTACGACAAGGCCTACACCGCGGCCGAGAGCGTCGACGGCGTCGCCGACACGTGGGACCAGCCGCTGCGCGGCAGCTTCAACCAGCTGCGCGAGCTCAAGAAGAAGTACCCCCACCTCAAGGTCATCTGGTCGTTCGGCGGCTGGACCTGGTCCGGCGGCTTCACGCAGGCCGCGCAGAACCCGGCCGCCTTCGCCGAGTCCTGCTACAACCTCGTCGAGGACCCGCGCTGGGCCGACGTGTTCGACGGCATCGACGTCGACTGGGAGTACCCGAACGCGTGCGGTCTGAGCTGCGACAGCAGCGGCCCGCAGGCCTTCAACAACGTGGTGACCGCCCTGCGGAACAAGTTCGGCTCGAAGGCGCTCGTCACCGCCGCGATCACCGCGGACGGCAGCAACGGCGGCAAGATCGACGCCACCGACTACGCCACCGCGGCGCAGAAGCTCGACTGGATCATGCCCATGACCTACGACTACTTCGGCGCGTTCAACCCGCAGGGCCCGACCGCCCCGCACTCGCCGCTCACGTCGTACCCGGGCATCCCGCAGGCCGGCTTCAACTCCGCCGACGCGGTCGCGAAGCTCAAGGCCAAGGGCGTCCCGTCGAGCAAGATCCTGCTCGGCATCGGCTTCTACGGCCGCGGCTGGAACGGTGTCTCGCAGACCGCCCCCGGCGGCTCCGCGACCGGACCCGCCCCCGGCACGTACGAGCAGGGCATCGAGGACTACAAGGTCCTCAAGAACCGCTGCCCGGCCACCGGCACCGTCGGCGGCACCGCGTACGCCAAGTGCGGCAGCGAGTGGTGGAGCTACGACACCCCGTCGACCATCAACGGGAAGATGTCGTGGGCCAAGAGCCAGGGCCTCGGCGGCGCCTTCTTCTGGGAGCTGTCGGGTGACACCACGAACGGCGAGCTCATCACGGCCATCAACAACGGCCTGAAGTAGCGCGCGCCGGCGCGGCGACGCGGCCCCGGACCCCTCCACTCTCCTCGGGTCCGGGGCTTCGTCGTCCCCGGGGTCGTAGTCCCTCGCCCCTCGGCTCCTCGGCGCCCGGCCGCCATCGCCCCGGCTGGGCGCTCACTGCAGCGGCTGTCAGCGTCTCGGCACGAAGTGGAAGCCGTGTCGCGGCCGACGCGACGCGGCTTCCACGTCAACAGTCGTCGGGCTTGGGGACGTCGGTGCAGAGGTCGTCGACGAGCCGTGACCGGCGCTCGACGACCTCGAACGGTGCGCTCGTCGTCGACGTCTGCGCCGTACCGGTCACCGGATACCAGGTGTCGTCGCCCGCGATCCGGTAGCGGCCTGACCACTCGGTCGTGAGCGTGACCCGGAAGGTGCCGGTGTCCTCGTACATGCGGAACGTGTCGTGATCGGGGTAGGGGTGCCCGGCTGACCGCGTCCAGAGGTCGGTGCCGTCGCCGAAGTCGTAGTGAAACCGCTCTGGGGTCGCGACGACCTCGACGTCGTAGCCGGCGAGGTCGGTCTGGAACGTCTGCTCGACGCGCTCCGTCCGGACGATCGTCTCCTTGTTGACCAGCACCCACCCTCGATCCGGCTGGAGGATCAGCACGGGCGCCGCCAGCGGCAACCGCCGGAAGTCGTCGACGGTGAACACGGGCCGGAGGTCACCGCACCCACCGGCATCGATCTGCTGCCAAGGGCTCCAGCCCACCGGACCGATCGGGATCCGGCGCCACAGGGGCAGCTGGTATGCCTCGCCGCCGCAGTCGATGGTCAGGGCTTCGTCGATCCCGGTTGGACACGAGCCGTCGACGTTGCCCTTCACCCATCTGCCGGCGGCCTCTCGACATGCGGCTGCCCGCTGGTACTCCGGATGCCGGCCGGGCTGAGCGGCCGCGACACCCCTGGCTCGCGCAGCGGCCGCGGCCGCACGTTGGCTCGCCAGATCGATGGCTTCGCGCGTGCCGGACGTACCGCCGTGGTGCTGGAAGTCCCGGCCGGGCTCCGAGACTGACGTGGTCGCAAGGATCGCGGCCGCCGAGAGCGCGACTGTGACGACGCCGATTCGCTTCATCATGACGGCGTGAGGCTGCCGGACTCCATGACGTCGACCGCGTCTACTTGCCAGCCGTCGGTCCAGCTGAGCGCGAAGTAGAGGTCGGACTTGCTCTCCGGATCTTGCACGACGACCTCACCGGTCGCCGAGCGACGCGTCGATGCGAGCTGCTTCACCCGCAAGGTCGCGGTGTACCACTCGGACGGGGAGACCTCGGCGCCGTCGGCGTACTCGACGACAGCCCCTCCGCCCTCCTCGGTCTCGCCAGCGGCGCGGCTCTGGTGGATGTCGCTGATCGCCGAATGACAGAAGCTGCAGGAGTCGCTCGACAGGCGGTCCAGCTCAGCCGTATCGCCGGTGGTGTAGGCGTATTCGTACACGCCGATGAAGTACTCGGCCAGGGCCGCAGCGCCGTCAGCGCTTGGCGTGTCCATCGCCGGATCGCGCTCCGGGGGCGCGTCCGGGCCGGACGGCGCCGTGGGGCTGGCGGACGCGGCGGAGCCCGTCGGGCTCGAGGACGTGGTCGAGCCGTCGTCGGACGGGGCGATCGTCGTGCATGAGGTCATGGACGGGACACCAGCCAGCAGTGCGATGGCGAACGCCCCCTGCGCAGTTCGTCGTCGAAGCATGGGCGCGAAACTACCGAAACCGGACAGGTGGCGGTGGGGTCGGCTCGAATCTGTGGACAAGCCAGCACCCACGAGTCATCCGACAGAGCAGCGATCGAGGGTGTCGGTGGCGGGGCGTAGCGTCCGGCGCATGGCCATCGCCCGATACCCCGGTCTCGTCATCGACTGCCCCGACCCGCCGGCGCTCGCGCGGTTCTACGGGGGGCTCCTGAGCTGGGAGGTGTCCGGCGATGAGGGCTGGGCGGAGATCCGCGAGGGGAGCACTCAGTGCATCTCGTTCCAGCGGGTCGAGGCGTTCACACCGCCCCAGTGGCCGGGTCAGGACGTGCCGCAGCAGATGCACCTCGACGTGATCGTGCAGGACCTCGATGCGGCCGAGCCGGAGGTGCTGGCGCTCGGTGCGACGAAGGCCGAGTACCAGCCGGGGGAGACCTTCCGCGTGTTCCTCGACCCGGCGGGTCACCCGTTCTGCCTCTGCGTGAGCTGACGGCGTCACCCAGCCGGTCGGTGAGCTGACGCCGTTTCGCGCAGGCTCCGGCCGACGCTGAGGTTGTCGTCGGCGCTGTCTCCGCGCGAGCAGAGCAGGCCGTCGCGCCTGCGCCCGCCGGATTCGGGTGACGCACCGCTTCGACGCGCCACCGCACCGCCGCCGCGGGCGTCCCGAAACGGTCCGGTCCCTTCATCGGTGAAGAACTGCCCGCCTCCGAATCGTTTTGCACCCGGTCGGTTCTGCCCTGCTCCGTGCCAGAGTGTCCGCGTCCTGCCGTGTTAGCGCTAACACACGGCGACGCGTGAGCCCTCACACCCGCACCTGGAGACGGCCATGAGCGACGACGACGTCGACTTTCGTGAGCGAAGCGGTTCGACCCCGAGCACGGCAACATCCCGACGACGACGGCGGAGCTGGGCCGGCGCGCTCGTCCTGACGCTGGCCGCCACGGCCGCCCTCACGGCGACCGCGGCACCTCCCGCGCAGGCGGCGTCGATCGACACCTCCGCGTCGTACGTCCTGGTCAACCGCGGCAGCGGCAAGGCCCTCGACGTCTACAACCTGGCGACCACGGACGGCGCGAAGATCGTGCAGTGGGCGCGCAACGACGGCGCGCAGCAGCAGTGGCAGTTCGTCGACTCCGGCGGCGGCTACTACCGCCTCAAGTCGAAGCTGTCCGGCAAGGTGCTCGACATCAACGCCCGGTCGACCGCGGACGGCGCCGCCGTCATCCAGTGGACCGACGCGAACTCCACCAACCAGCAGTTCAGCGTCCAGGACGTCGACGGCTACATCCAGCTCATCGCGCGGCACAGCGGCAAGGCCGTCGAGGTCCAGGGAGCGTCCACGGCGGACGGCGCCAACGTCGTGCAGTACGCCGACTGGAACGGCGCCAACCAGCAGTGGCAGCTCGTCCGCGTGGGCGGCACAGACCCGAACCCCAACCCGACCGGGACGTTCACCAACCCCGTCGTCTGGCAGGACTTCGCCGACGGCGACATCATCCGCGTCGGCGACGCCTACTACTACTCCGCGTCGACCATGCACTACTCGCCGGGCGCGCCGATCCTGCGCTCGTACGACCTCGTCAACTGGGAGTACGCCGGCCACTCGGTGCCGCGGCTCGACTTCGACGACAGCGGGTACGACCTCAACGGCGGGCGCAAGTACGTCAAGGGCATCTGGGCGTCGGCGCTGACCTACCGCAAGAGCAACAGCACCTACTACTGGCTGGGCTGCACGGAGTTCAACCGCACGTACGTGTACACGGCGCCCGGGGTCGACGGGACCTGGACCAAGAAGGCCCGGATCAACGGCTGCTACTACGACGCGGGCCTGCTGGTCGACGACAACGACACGATGTACGTCGCGTACGGCAACGGCACGATCAGCGTCGCGCAGCTCAACGCGGACGGCACCGCGCAGGTGCGCGCGCAGCAGGTGTTCCAGACGCCGTCGAGCGTCGGGACCCTCGAGGGCGCGCGCTTCTACAAGCGCAACGGCTACTACTACATCTGGCTGACGCGGCCGGCGAACGGCCAGTACGTGCTGCGGTCGTCGTCGCCGTTCGGCCCGTACGAGATGCGGCAGGTGCTGCTCGACCTGCCCGGTCCGATCTCGGGCGGGGGAGTGCCCCACCAGGGCGGGATCGTCCAGACGCAGGCGGGCGACTGGTGGTACATGGCGTTCACCGACGCGTACCCGGGCGGCCGCGTCCCGACGCTCGCGCCGCTGACCTGGAGCGCTGACGGGTGGCCGTCGGTGCAGACGGTCAACGGCCGGTGGGGCCAGACGTACGACAAGCCGCGGATCTCGACGACCAAGACGGTCGCGTCGATGATCGGCCGCGACACCTTCACGGGCCCGACGCTCGGCCACCGGTGGGAGTGGAACCACAACCCCGACACCAGCCGGTTCAGCGTGAACAACGGCCTGCGGCTTCAGACGGCCACCGTCACGAACGACCTCTACAACGCCCGCAACACGCTGACGCACCGCATCCAGGGTCCGACGTCGACGGCGACGATCGAGCTCGACTACTCGACGATGGCCGATGGTGACCGGTCGGGCCTGGCGATGCTGCGGCAGTCGTCGGCCTGGATCGGCGTGGTCAAGAACAACGGTCAGACACGCGTCGTGATGACCGACGGGCTCACGATGAACAGCTCCTGGGCGACCACCGGCACGGGCGTCGAACGCGCCGGCGCCACCGTCAGCGGCGGCCGGATCTGGCTGCGCGCGAAGGCCGACATCCGCCCCGGCTCCGGCCGGACGGCGACGTTCTCCTACAGCACCGACGGGACGAACTTCGTCCCGCTGGGGCCCTCGTTCACCCTGAACAACTCGTGGGAGTTCTTCATGGGCTACCGGTTCGGGATCTTCAACTACGCCACCCGAGCCCTCGGCGGAGCCGTCACGGTCCGCAGCTTCGACCTCACCACGCCCTGACGAGGCGTGCCCCAGTCCGACGGCGCACCGGTGCGCCGTCCCGGCAGAGAGCGAGTGACGATGCACACGAATCACCAGACCCGACGCCACGGATGGCGACCACGGGTCGCGGCCCTGGCGGCCACGACCGGCCTGGTGCTCACGACGTTCGCCGCCGTGGCGGGCCCGGCGCAGGCCGCGTCGACGCTCGGCGCGTCGGCGGCGGAGAAGGGCCGGTACTACGGCACCGCGATCGCGGCGGGGCGGATGAGCGACAGCACGTACCTCAACATCGCGAACCGCGAGTTCAACATGATCACGGCCGAGAACGAGATGAAGATGGACGCGACGGAGCCGTCGCAGGGCCGCTTCAGCTACACCAACGGCGACCGCATCGTGAACTGGGCGCTGAACAACGGCAAGCGCGTGCGCGGGCACACCCTCGCGTGGCACGCCCAGCAGCCCGGCTGGATGCAGAACATGTCGGGCTCCGCGCTGCGCAGCGCGCTGATCAACCACGTCACGCAGGTCGCGTCGTACTACCGCGGCAAGATCTACGCCTGGGACGTCGTCAACGAGGCGTTCGCCGACGACGGGCGCGGCAGCCGTCGCGACTCGAACCTGCAGCGCACCGGCAACGACTGGATCGAGGCCGCGTTCCGCGCCGCCCGCTCGGCCGACCCGGGCGCGAAGCTCTGCTACAACGACTACAACACTGACGGCATCAACGCGAAGTCGACCGCCGTCTACAACATGGTCCGCGACTTCAAGTCGCGCGGCGTGCCGATCGACTGCGTCGGCTTCCAGGCGCACCTCGGCACCAGCCTGCCCGGTGACTTCCAGGCGAACCTGCAGCGCTTCTCCGACCTGGGCGTCGACGTGCAGCTCACCGAGCTGGACATCCAGCAGGGCGGCAACCAGGCGAACATGTACGCCCAGGTGACCAACGCGTGCCTCGCGGTCGCGCGCTGCACCGGCATCACGGTGTGGGGTGTGCGCGACTCCGACTCGTGGCGCACCGGTGCCAACCCGCTGCTGTTCGACTCGTCGGGCAACAAGAAGGCGGCGTACACCTCGGTCCTCAACGCGCTCAACGCCGGCACCAACAACCCGGACCCCGGTGGCAGCTCCTCGATCGAGGCCGGCGCCTGGTACGTGCTGGTCAACCGCAACAGCGGCAAGGCCCTCGACGTCTACAACCTCGCGACGAACGACGGCGCCCGCATCACGCAGTGGAGCCGCAACGACGGCAACCAGCAGCAGTGGCAGTTCCAGCTGAACAGCGACGGCTACTACGAGGTCAAGTCGCGGCTGTCGGGCAAGAACCTCGACGTGTCCGGCAAGTCAACCGCCGACGGCGGCGCCATCGTCCAGTGGACCGACAACAACGGCGCCAACCAGCAGTGGCGCGTCACCATCACCAACGGCTACGCGACCCTGATCAGCCGCCTCAGCGGCAAGGCCCTCGAGGTGCAGGGCGCCTCGACGGCCGACGGCGCCAACATCGTCCAGTACTCGAGCTGGAACGGCGCCAACCAGCAGTGGCAGCTCGTCCGCGTCGGCTGACCGACACCTCTCACCGGGGTGGGGTGCCGACCGGGCACCCCACCCCCGAGACCCCCGAAGGAGTGGGACACACATGAGAACGACCCCAGGAACGCTCGTCGTGAGCGGGCGGCGACGCCTGCAGGCGGGCCTGATGGTGCTGAGCGTCGCCGCCGCCGGCATGGTCGCCGCGGTGACGGCGTCGCCGCCGGCGCAGGCCGCGTCGATCGACACCAACGCGTCGTACGTGCTGGTCAACCGCAGCAGCGGCAAGGCGCTCGACGTCTACAACCTCGCGACGACCGACGGCGCGAAGATCGTGCAGTGGGCGCGCAACGACGGCTCCCAGCAGCAGTGGCAGTTCGTCGACTCCGGCGGCGGCTACTACCGCCTGAAGTCCAAGCTGTCGGGCAAGGTCCTCGACATCTCGAGCCGCTCGACGGCTGACGGCGCCGCCGTCATCCAGTGGTCCGACGCGAACTCGACGAACCAGCAGTTCAGCATCCAGGACATCGACGGGTACATCCAGCTCATCGCCCGGCACAGCGGCAAGGCCGTCGAGGTGCAGGGCGCGTCCGGCTCCGACGGTGCCGCCGTCGTCCAGTACGCCGACTGGAACGGCGCCAACCAGCAGTGGCAGCTCGTGCGCCTCGGCGGGGGCACGGACCCGACCACGCCGCCGCCCACCGGTCAGTGTTCCCTCCCGTCGAGCTACCGCTGGTCCTCCACCGGTGCGCTCGCGCAGCCGCGGTCCGGCTGGGCCTCGCTCAAGGACTTCACGACCGCGCCGTACAACGGCCAGCACCTCGTCTACGCGACGACGCACGACTTCGGCACGTCGTGGGGCTCGATGAACTTCGGGCTCGTCTCGAACTTCTCCCAGCTGGGTTCCGCGTCGCAGAACGCCATGTCGTCCGGGACGGTCGCGCCCTCGCTGTTCTACTTCGCGCCCAAGAACATCTGGGTGCTCGCCTACCAGTGGGGCGGCGCGGCGTTCTCCTACCGCACGTCGAGCAACCCCACGAACGCCAACGGCTGGTCGTCGCCGCAGACCCTGTTCTCCGGCTCCATCAGCGGCTCCGGCACCGGCCCGATCGACCAGACCGTCATCGGTGACAGCCAGAACATGTACCTGTTCTTCGCCGGCGACAACGGCAAGATCTACCGCGCCAGCATGCCGATCGGGAACTTCCCCGGCTCGTTCGGGTCCTCCTCGACCGTCGTCATGAGCGACACCACGAACAACCTGTTCGAGGCGCCCCAGGTGTACAAGGTCAAGGACCAGAACCTCTACCTGATGATCGTCGAGGCCATCGGCGCCAACGGTCGGTACTTCCGCTCGTTCACCGCCACCAGCCTTTCCGGGACGTGGACGCCCCAGGCTGCGACCGAGAGCCGCCCGTTCGCCGGCAAGGCCAACAGCGGTGCGACGTGGACGAACGACATCAGTCACGGTGAGCTGATCCGCACCTCCGCGGACCAGACCAACACCATCGACCCCTGCAACCTGCAGCTGCTCTACCAGGGCCGCTCGCCGTCGTCCGGTGGCGACTACGGCCTGCTGCCGTACCGGCCCGGCCTGCTGACCCTGCAGCGCTGACGGTCGCACCACCGCGTCGCCTCTGGGGTCGCTGAGGGGCACGGACGCAACACCGCGGTGACGTGGAACGGAGAGGGCGGGCTTCTGATGGGAGCCCGCCCTCTCGCGTCGTCTCCCGTGCGCGCGTCCGGTCGGCCACGGCACGTCACCACTCCGACGGGCGGACGACTCGGCGCCATGGCGTGCCGGTAGGCTGACCACCGCGTCGGCACGCCTCAGGGCCGCCGGCGCCGCACGGGTTCCACGAGCCCGAGCGCCTGTAGCTCAGGGGATAGAGCACCGCTCTCCTAAAGCGGGTGTCGGCAGTTCGAATCTGCCCAGGCGCACACAGGTGTTATCGCAGCTCAGGGGCTACATGGACGCCGCGGCCGCGGTCGGGCGGTGTTCGATTTGCCGGACATCGGTCAGCGTGTGGTCAGCGACCGATCTCAGGACGTGGACGGTCTGGCAAGGACGTGGACGGACGTTCGCGGGCGCTTGCGTTGTCCGGGGCCACTCCAGCATCTGCAGCCCTCAGGGGCGCCCGGACCGGGGAGGATGTCGGTATGCGCCGCAAGCCTTCTGCCAAGGTCGCCAGCGAGGGAGTGACCTACACTCAGCTGGCCATCCAGAGCGCGCTGGGTTGGCTGTTCCGCGAGCAGCCGACCGAAGACTACGGAATCGACGCGCACGCTGAGGTCGTCGACGGCGAGGACGTACGGGGCCGGCTGGTTGCCCTGCAGATCAAGGGCGGTCCGAGCTGGTTTCGGGAGGCCGCGCCTGGCGGCTGGTGGTTCCGGCCGAATGCCGATCATGTGGCCTACTGGCTCAACCACTCTCTGCCGGTCGCGGTGGTCCTGTACCACCCCGACACGAAGCGCTGCTACTGGCAGTTGGTGAACCGCCAGACGCTGTCGCCAACGTCTACTGGCGGCTGGAAGCTGCTTGTGCCGGAAGATCAGGTGCTCGACGCAAGCGCCGCGGATGCGCTGCGCGCGGCCGCTGAGGGCGACCCGTATGTCCTCCGTATCCGCCAGCTGCAGTTGGCGAAGCCCTGGATGGAACTGCTGGCCAGCGGAAGGCGGCTGGTGGTGGATATTGAGGAGTGGATCAACAAGACGTCCGGCCGTGGCTCGATCTCGCTCGGACTGGACAACGAAGACGGCAAGAAGCCCGAAGAACTAGCGAATTGGGGCGTGCTCCTGGGTCTCGCAAGCTATGCCGATGTGCTGCCGCGGCTATTCGCGTGGGCCGACGTGCAGGTGCACGAGGAGACCTACGACGACGCGGAGTACGACGCGTACGAAGCCGAGTGCGTCTTCTACGACAGTGAGGGAGACCGTTTCGCGAGTGAGGGCTTTGAAGAGTGGCGTGCCAGCAGGCAGAAGCAAGGCCTGCGGCCCTACGCCAATGGCGCCGGGGAAGTGGATTTCTGGCGGCTGGAACTGACTCTCAACGAGCTTGGGAAGGCGTTTCTGGTCGTCGATAGATTTGGGACGACGGGGGGCAGGTTGTTGACGTAGGCGTTTACGTGCGGCGACGTGGGCACATCGAAGCGGTGACGCCGTGATCGGGGGAAGCTGTGCGTACGCGTGACCGGGCAGCGTCGCCGGCACTGCGCGGACGTGGTTGCTCAGGAGGGCAGCACGAAGGTGGGGTCGCCGCCGCGCTCCTCATCGCACCTAGCCTTCCCGCTCCGCTCACCGGCGCCGACGGACTGCGTCAGCCGAAGCGATCGGAGGCATTCTTGCTCGGTCGGCACCGCAAGCATGGTTCGGCGTCAGCCCGGTCGGTATACCGTCATGTACTTGAAGTTGTCACCGGGTGCGAGCGTCAGGTCGTCGAGCATCTCCACGCCCGATGCCTGCTCGGAGAGCAGCGCCCTGGTGTACCCGACCAGCGTCTCGCGAAGTGCCGCCACAGGGACCGGCATCCATAGGCAGTACTCAGCGAGCTGGTGCGTGAACCTAGTGTGCTCCAGCCCGTCGACGTCGACCCGCAGGTCGAGCCGGCCGTTTGAGCGCTCCGGCACCATCGCGACTGCCGCACCGTCATGGTGGAAATCGGCGGCGAGGCTCCCGAGATCTGAAAGCCTGACCAGCTGGAGCTCCCCTTCGAGCAGCCGTGAACGATGATCAGCCTGGATTGGGTAGCTGGACGGTGCCATCAGACGGTAGCTCGCCCCTTCAAACAGCTCGGAGTAGAAGGCAATAGCCATCTGCGCGGTCCCTCGGGCACTGGGCACGGCCTCCATGAACTCCTCCGAAGTCGATCGCGAAGTGGCGGCAACGAGCGTGTCGGCCGGGCCGAGTGAATAGGCTGCTGTGCCAGACGGCGACGCATCTCGTCTTTCTAGTAGGTCAGCGACCGCTTCCCAGTCGGGACCTGGGAGCGACAGCGTGTGGGCCTGTCGCACAACGTCACCCTCGTCGACTCGGCTTGATGTGAGATACGTCTCGACTTGCTCACCGCGGCGACGCTGCCGAGCCAGTCGCCCGATGCTCGCCTGCTGTGCAGGGGCCGGGCGGTTCTTGCACTCCAGTACGACGACACCATCGCTCTGCCAGCCGACAATGTCGCCGATGCCTATGAGCGTGGTTATGTCCGCGATGATCGGGACGAAGCCAAGGCTGAAGAGCGAGGCGGCTTGATCGAAGACGAAATCAAAGTCGGTGCCTTGCGCGGACAGTGAGGGCGGCTTGCCGGGATGACGTGAAAGCGATCGGATGGTGTGCTCGGGCAGCAACGCGTGCACAAGCCCGTCAGCGATAACGCGCAACAGGTGTCGGTGCCGCTTGGCCTCGACTCGGTCGGTGCCGTCAGGAGGGCTCTCGGCTTCGATGATGGCGTTAGCCAGACGCCGTTGCCAGTCCAGGACGTCGCCCGTAGCGGGCAACGCCGCCAACTCGAGCAGCAGCTCGCGTCGGGCCCGCATCCACTCGGTCGTTACTGACACGCACCCATTCTGGCGCCTCTCCACCAGCGAGCCCTAGTGATGCCGGGCTCAGCGCGGAGAGCTGCTTCGCAAGGGCTTCGACCCCCCTGAAGTGGCGAGTAGATGCTCGGCGGCTTCGTTCTCCTGCGTGCCGGCGTTTGCGAGCGCGTAGCGGCTGGAGTCGAGCTGCGACCACAACCCGTGCGAGTCGTATCGGTACGCCCAAGCGTCGTTTGGCAGGTTCCTCCTGAGGCTCCGGTGGTCGCCTTCGCCCCGGCAGTACCACGGATGGCGGCGTGCGACGGCTGCAACCCGCGAGCGTTCGCGTGACTCCGACGACAGCGCTGTGAACTCGCTCGTCCCGCGCCCGGCGTTGGGCTCGCTCGCAGCATGGATGAGTCGCTTGTGCAGCCCGTCACTGCGCGTGCCACCACTGCTACACTTCGGACGCCCTCATCGGAGGGTGGGCGCGGGATAGGCCCCGCTTCAGTTCAATGCCGAAGGCGCCCGCAGAACCAGGGAGATCCGGGTTCAAATCCCGGCGGTTCCTCGCAGGACCGTAGCTCAACGGTAGAGCCCCTGTTTTTCTCGAAGTCTGGGCCCTGGCCGACTGTGGCCAGGGCCCAGAGCTCTATGGTGCCAGTCCCGACTTTGCCTCCTCGAGCTCCGCCGGGGTGAGTTGCAGTGGGCCGTAGTTGTGGCGCGCATATCCGACGAGAGCACGGGGTTCTTGGTCCCGGTTCCCGCGGTGGCCCTCTGATGCCCAGTCGCGGACGACGATGGTGGCCCACACGCTTCGAGGAAGTGCGGTCTGCAGAGCGACGTTGGCTTCCTCTGCCAACCGCTTCGTGAGAGCCAGGATTCCGATTAGCTCCGCGAGTCCGAGCGTTACCGGGTCGCCGAGCCGATAGGCGGGAAACGGTGTGCGGGTAATCGACTGCCACGTCGCCATGACCCCTGGTTCCGTTGCCTCAATCCTGTTCACCAGGGCCGTATCCGCCCGTCCTCCAGAGTGGATGTGCGTGTTCCGTGCCACTCGCACCAAGTGAAACAGAGCGACCGATTCTGTGCTCAGTGCGGCGCCCGTGGCCGATTCGATTCGCTCATGGGCATTGAATGTCTTGAAGTTATCCAAGAGAGGCTTGAATCGGGGCTCAGCCTCGGCGAGAAGCTCGAGCATGCTCCGAAGCAGGTCCTCGTGAATGGCGAGTACCTGGGGGACCGCCAAGATGCCCAGTAGAGGCTCGGCGTTGTCCAGTACCGATTGTGCGGTCGCAGTCTTCAGATTGAACCGCTCAATGTGCGGGATCTGCGGGAAGATCTGGCTCAGCACAAGGTCGGAGCCCGAGGTGAGGCCTAGCGTGCGGGAGGCGAGCGCCGATCCCGCCAGCAGCCCCATCACGGTGTCGTTGGTCTGGATCCGTTGTCCCTCGTACTGCCGGTAGCGGGGATACTTGACTATAGCCACTGCCCGATCCTGGCAGATCGGCCGGGCTGCCGTAGGTCGGGCCGTTTGGGCCCGTGGCTGACGGCTGATCGGTCGTGTTGGTGGGCAGCGTGTGGTCAGCGAGCACCCCGGAACAGGGTCACCCCAGGAACTACCCGCATGTACTTCCGCAGGTAAGCGCGTTATCCACAGTCCAAGATCGAACTCCTAAAGCGGGTGTCGGCAGTTCGAATCTGCCCAGGCGCACGGATTGTTTGTAGTAATTCGGCTGGCCCTAGACGTTTCAGCTTCGGCTGAGGGGTGACGGTGTTTCGGCTGATGCTTGACACCTGTGTCGGCTGATGCTTGACGCTCGCTCATGAGGGAGCTGAGCGTGGCTGAGCAGCGGTATAAGGCGGTGCTGGCGGTCGTCGGCGACGGCCGTTCGATCACCGAGGTCGCGGCGTCGTGGGGGATCTCGCGTCAGACGCTACACACGTGGCTGGCGCGCTGGGAGGCGCAAGGGCTGGAGGGTCTGGTCGACCGCTCGCACCGGCCGGCGAGCTGTCCGCACCAGCTCGACGCGGTCCTCGAGGTCGAGGTCCTGGAGGCCCGGCGCGCTCATCCGGGGTGGGGTCCGCGGCCGGATCGTTCATGAGTTGGGCCGCCGTGGTCTGGTGGTCAGCGAGTCGGCGGCCTACCGAACGCTGCGTCGGGCGAGCCTGATCGAGCCCGGGTCACGGGTCCGCAGGGCTGAGCACTGGCGCCGTTGGGACCGGGGCGCGCCGATGGAGCTGTGGCAGATGGACACACTTGGTGGGATTGGGCTGGCCGACGGGACGAGCGCGAAGTGCGTGACCGGGATCGATGACCACTCCCGATTCTGCCTGGTGGCCACGGTGATGGCCAGGGAGCGCACGCAGCGGGTCTGTGAGGCGTTCGCGGCGGCGCTGGAGCGGTTCGGGTGTCCCGAGCAGGTCCTGACCGACAACGGCAAGGTTTTCACCGGCCGGTTCAACCATCCCCCGACCGAGGTGCTGTTCGACGCGATCTGCCGGCGCAACGGCATCGAGCACCTGCTGACCCAGCCTCGCTCGTTGACCACGACCGGCAAGATCGAGCGGTTCCACCGCGCGCTGCGCGCCGAGCTGCTGACCGGGACGCTCTTCGCCGACCTGGCCGCCGCCAAGCGTGAGGTCGACGCGTGGGTCGAGCACTACAACCGCGACCGGCCGCACAAGTCCCTGGCGATGGCAACGCCAGCGGCCAGGTTCACCACAACCCGCCGGCGCGAGCCGGTCAGCTTACCTGACCGCTCGGGCCCCGCACTGGGTCGCTCGCAAGGTCGCCACGAACGGCGTGGTCTGCGTCTCCTGGCAGCAGGTCAGCGTCGGGATGCACCGCGCCGGAGAACGTTGCGACGTCCTCGTCGGCCCCGACACCCTGCAGTTCTGGATCGGCAACGAGCTCCTGCGCACCGTCGCCCGAACCAGCACTGGACCCGTCCGCGACAAGCGACCCCTAGGAGGTTCCCCGACCAAGAGCCACCCGCAACACTGAATCCAGAGCGTCAAGCATCACCTGAAGCACGGACGTCAAGCATCAGTCGAAGCCGAACAGGCCCACCAAGTGTCGTTGCAGTTCGGGCGCGGTCATGCCGGCCGCGGACGCGACGGTACGGGTGGCCGATCAAGACTCGTGGTCAGCGTTTGGTCGGCGGTCGACCTCAGGATGTGGATGGGCAAGCCGAGGCTGCACGACCGGCCTCGTTCCCCGTAGGAGGTCCCAGGACCGTGGCAGCCCTTGCACGTACAGAGGTCGACCACTGCCACGTATTCGTGCAGCGGGCCCGGACCAGTCGATGTCGGTTGCGCGTGCTTGGGTGGTGGCATGACACTGAATCCGGTTTGGGACCAGCGCGGTCAGGTGGCTGGGTGGTTCGAAGACGACCGCCTATATTCGCTTCAGGGCCAGGTAGTCGGTTGGACGCGCGACGACGCGGTCTACTCCCGCCGCGGCGTGCACGTCGGATGGCTCGAGCGAGGACAGTTCTGGGACTCCAGCGGCTCGGTCGTTGCGTTCACGCGTGAAGCGTCGGGCGGACCCGGCAAGCCGGGTCGCGGTGGCGTACCGGGTCGACCCGGTAAGGCGGGGACGCCCGGGCGACCCGGCTTCTCTGGTCGCATGGGAAGGCCCGGCTTTGGTTCCAGCTGGAGCGCCAAGACCTGGACCGGGTGGCTGCAGTAGGGGGTCTGCTGGAAGTGCAATCGGTCGAGGTGCGCCAAGTCGGCCGGCTAGCACCAGTCGTATCGGGACGAGTCTCCTGGCGCGGTACGTAGTTTCGAGGGACTGACAGGTTGCGGCCATTCGATCGCCCACGTCGCCTGCAAGAGCGGTATCACCGGCATTCGCTCCATCGCCTCCCACGGAGCCTCGCTGAACAGGCGCCCATACAGGTCCATCGTTATCGTTGCGGTCGATCGCCCGAGGATGACCTGCACAGCCTTCACGTCCGCCCCGGCTGCAATCAACAGCGACGCTGCGGTGTGCCGCAGGGGGATGCCGAGCGGGGCGGCGGGCCTGCCGACGTTGCGGCCGCTCTTGCTTCAGCTTGTGGTCCCGCGACCGCGGGATGTCGGCAGTCCTCTCTAGACTAGTTTCTTGGCGCGCAACCTTGCTGCCGGAAGATGCCTGGAGGCACGGTGACGGCTTCATCCTTGTTCGACGCTGACGCCCTCATTGGGGAGACGCTCGGTGGGCAGTGGACGATCGAATCGCGTCTGCCACCCGCCAGCACCGGAGGCAACTTCTCCGTCGGCTTCCTCGGCTCCACCGTCGACGGGCGTCGAGTATTCATCAAGGTGCTGAACTTCGACGCTGCGTTCCGAAGCGCTGACCCGACGGGTACGCTCCAGTGGCTCACCGAGGCGTACAACTTCGAGCGGGACCTAGTGGAACGCTGTGGATCAGGTCGGCTCTCACGTGTGGTTATGGCGTACGGCCACGGGACAGAGCAGTCCGCAGCGAGCCCACTGCCGACGTCGTACATCGTCTTCGAGCCGGCCGACTTTGACGTCCGCAGGGCCCTCGATCTCGATCGAGACATCGACATGTCGGCCAAACTCCGTATGGCCCATCACGCGGCCTCGGGCCTCCAACAGCTTCACGGGCTGGGAATCGCACATCAGGACGTAAAGCCGAGCAATCTACTGGTCTTCTCCGAGCCATCATCCACGCGCAAGCATTCGAAGTTGTCTGACCTTGGTCGCGCGAGTGACCGTGAGACCGTTGCCTGGCACGATTCCTTCACTATAGCCGGGGACCGCTCTTACGCTCCGCCGGAGCAGTTGTATGGCGAGGTGTATTCCTCCTTCGCCGAGCGGCGTATCGCGTGCGACATCTACCAACTCGGGAATCTAGTCGCCTTCATTATGACGGGTGTAACGATTAATGCACGCCTGAAGATGCACCTCCACCCGTCCTACTCGCCCGAGAACTGGGGCGGCACCTACGGTGACGTCCTTCCATATGTGACCGCTTCTCACGTAGCGGCTGTCGAGGATGTCGAGACCGAGATCGCTCATCCCCTCGCCCGCGAAATAGCGTCCATCATCCGGTGCACGACGGACCCGGACGTCGGCCGTCGAGGCCATCCGGCGAGCCGTGCGGCGCGGGAGCCGTTCGCCCTCAACAGGCTCGTCACGGAGCTCGACTTACTGGCGCACCGCGCGGAGCTCCTGGTACGGAGGGCCACCCGATGACCGCAGCTCGCGGTCTCGACGAGCGGTTCGTAGTCCCCCGATGGCGAACCTTCGCCTCAACGCTCGCAGTGGGAGAACTGGACGTACCTCGAGTGACCGGTGAAGCACTCGATCCCTCGTCCGAGGAGGACAAGCTCGATCTGAGTTCCTTCGTCCGCCACCCTGGCCTTCACCTCGCTGGCGACTTGCTCGGGCGAGCGCTCCACGGTGTGGAAGGGGCGGTCGACGCGCTTCCGATCTCGGAGTACGTGCTTGGGCAAGACGGCTCATCGGCAGAGTTGCGCAGGCTCGCCGTGGCGGTGCGAGCTGCCGTTGCCGGAGAGCCAGTTCCTTTGCACCAATCTTTCGAGGTGGTCTCTGGCGCGGACCCAGGCAAGATCGTTCGGGCGGCCCGAACGAGCCTTCGCAGGAATCCGCGCAATCCGGTTCGCTGGATAGACCTTGCGTTGGCGCAGACCAACAGTGGTGAGTTGGAAAAGGCGGAGCGGTCGATCCGGACCGCGCTAGCGCTTGCGCCAACCAATAGGTTCGTCCTGAGGGCCGCATCGCGGTTCTTTGTCCACGTCGGTGATCCCGAGCGTGCGCAGGCCGTGGTGCGTCCGGCCGCGAGTCGTATGCGGGATCCTTGGCTTCTGGCCGCCGAGATCGCAGCCGCTGATATTGTTGGTGCCGGTTCAGAGCTGATCCCTTCCGCGCGGAGAAGCCTCCGATCCGGCGACTTCACGCCAGCGCAGGCAAGCGAACTTGCGTGTGCGATAGCGAGCCATGAGTTCGAAGCCGGCCAAGACAAGTCCGGGAAGAGGTTGCTGGACCGGGCTTTGGTGCAGCCCACGGAGAACGCTGTGGCTCAGGCAGAGTTCGAAGCGCGGAGAGGCAACTTCACCCTACCGGACGAGATTCTCTCGCGGGAGGGAACGTTCGAGGCGCGCGCTATAGCGTTCGGGGCGCGCTCTCAGTGGCGCGAAGCGGTGCGCGATGCAAAGAAGTGGCAGGAGGACCAGTCCTTTGCGCCAGACCCTGCCATGTATCTCTCGTATGTCGCTTCAGTTTGCCTTGAAGACTATTACGTTGCCGCGGAGGCGGCCAAGGTTGGCCTTGTAGCGAACCCGGGTAGCGCCATGCTTGGCAACAACTATGCGTTTGCGCTTGCGAACCTGGGTCGGGTAGAAGAGGCGGAGCAAGTGCTCGACCAGTACCCGGCGTCTGCGTTCGAGGAGTCCGAGCAAGCGGTTCGGATTGCGACGTTGGGCCTACTTGCGTTCCGGGGCGGAAAGGGAGTCCGAGGGCGCGAGCTTTACAGGGATGCGTTCGTCCGCGCGGTCGATGCAGGAAGCCACGACCAGGCAGCGTTTGCGGCTGCCTTTTGGGCGCGCGAGGAGCTCCGGCTTGGGTCGCCCATGGCGGGGGCCGTCCTAGAGGTGGCTAGAGAGGCCGTCCGGCGGAGCGATGGCGACGACCCTGCGCTGGTGCTTGCGCGCGTGGAGAGAGACGCCTCGGGGCGTGCGATGTCGGATGGAAGGGCGCTCGACCCGAATTCGGTACCCGGACTTCTCCCGTAGCACGCGCATGAGTGGTGGTGCGCCCAAGCCATACGCGTGGTCGGCGGGTGGTCCGCGAGCGCATCGTGAAGAGGTCGCCGGACGAACTTCCTGTATGTACTTCCGCAGGTCAGCGCTTTGGCCTCAGCCGAAGATCGAACTTCTAAAGTGGGTGTGCCAGCAAGTTCGAGTCTGCCCGGGCGCACGAAGTGTCGCTCTAGGTCGGAGCGATCCCCGGTCCGACTGGAGCGGTGGCTGCATCCGCAGTGTCCGCTTCGTGGTTATCAGGCATCCTGCGATGTCGGCGGTGCCCGTGGAGTGTGTGCTGGGGCGTGGCCGCTGTGTGCCGTTGGACCAGGGGATTCTGACTGACACAAGAGACTTCGAGTGTCAGTCAACACGTGATGGCGACCCTGTCTCCGTCCACAAGCGGGGGTACAGTCGCGGGGACAGGCGAAAGACCGATACGGACCCAGTCTCAATCCGACTATGCAGACGAACGTTTGCCGGTGAACCATTCCATTACCTGCCGGCCGACCTTTCGAGTTCCCATTCTTCCTCGCTAATCAACCGGATCGGAGAACCGGCCAACTCGGAAGCAAAGGTTGCCAACCTCGCCAGCCTCAGGTCGAGCAAGTCCTCGGCGTCGATATCCAGCTCGCCCGATTCAATAAATTGTGCGGAAGGCGATACTACGTCGAACCGGCCGCGAGAGCGAGACGCGAGAACGAAGGAGAGCGTGCGGAGATGGATCGGCGGATCCAGGGGCGACTCTGGCGACCGTACGTAGAGCGATTCCGCCGTCAAGTCCAATTCGCCATCCACTGCCGAATCCTCAAGGCCCTGGTCCTGCAAAACTCGAGCGCCGATGGCCGTTAGGAATGCGCGATGCAAGGCGCCCTGCTGGCGGCGCGTGCTTTCGAGCATAGTCTCGCGAACAAGTACCGGGGTCCGCGTGATGGGGTCTTCACCGGTAGATAATTTGGTAAAGTCGGCTACGGCGCGCGTATTTGACGCGACATCGTACCGACGTCCAAGCACGGTGCACCAGTACCAACGAGAAATTAGAGCGCCGTTTTGAACAAGTGGAAAGTCGTAGTTTAGCCCCGCCAGCACGGTCAGTATCGGTTTGTACGGGACCCAGTCCGTATGAAGGACACCAAGGTTCCTCACGGCAAAATCCAACGCGGCGGCGTAATTTGCGACAGCCTCTTCCCAGCCATCGCGAATCGCAGAACCCGGTAGGTCCAGCACGGCGCTTTGACGGATACTCTCTCGCTGGCGTAGCGCGATGACGCTCAATACAGGAAGGCCGTCTTCACCCAGGAATCGCTGAAGGATCGGATGGGTCCGACGCGCTTCCTCCCAAAGTACCCGGAGGTTGAATCCGGTGGAGAATGATCTGGCGACCACCAAGTCAAAAGCGCCAAGAGTCATGCCCATCCGATTCACTCTTTCGAAAATGCGCGCGACGGCAGCCGGCTCGATGTCCTTGTGGATGATTACGGCCGGGACCTTGTAGTTGTGGATACCCGCGAGGAATCGCCGGTAAATCTCCGTCAGCCAGGCGCGCCCGTCGGAATCGTCGGAGGGTACGGCCTCATCTCGCCACTCGAAGAAGTCGGAAGCGGACCTGAGCGATGAAATTGGAAGGAGCCGCGCTTCCCATTGCGCTTCGGGTGTGCTGTAGAGATTCTCCCAGCTGACCGTCTTAAAATCTAGAAGCGCGTCGTCCAGAACATCGATATCCCCGTAATCGCGATCACCCTGAAGGCTGATCGCGTAGCGGAGCGAGCCTTTTGAGTAAAGCGCCTGATAGAGCGCCGTGAGGCGCTGCTGCCCATCCAGTACGATCAAGGCGATGTCACGAGCAATCGGTGGCGCGGACTCAATTGGTCGCGGATTGTAAAACTCGTCGGTGCCTTCGATGAGCAAGAGACTTCCTATCGGCCAGCCGCTAAGAATGGTTCCAAGAAGGGACCTTACTTCGACGTCGGTCCAGTCGAAGTCCCGCTGGAAGTTTGGCAGCACGACTTCGCCGTCGTCGATTCCTTGAAGCAGACTGCTAAGGTCGAGGTCCTGAGCTCTCGTCTTCTTGAGGCTCATCGTGAACGGCCCTCCTCAAATACAGGGATGTCGGCAGCCGCCTCGGTCATGGCGCGCCACCGATCTTCAAGCCATCTCGACACGTCGGTTACCGCCCTGTCGCCGAAAACAAACGCCAATTCTGGGCTAGTCCGCTCTGCGACCAGCGGGGGAACCATTAGCACGAGGTTGCCATCGAATACAGCCACCGTATGTAATGGCTGCGAGGTCAAATAATGAATTCCGATGCTCGCATGGTTGTGTAAGTGTAGGTTCTCGCGTGCTCGTCGCCATCGGGCGCTTACGTCAGTGACGGCCTGGTTCAATTCGGCATCATAGGCTTGGGAGTCGACACCTAAGGAGGCCGCCATCCCGCGCGCGGAGGCCGACCCGGGCTCGGCGAGGTAGATATCCACGGCTACCGAGCGCCTTCGTGCAGCATCGAGGATCGGGTCAAGTTGAGTCCGAACCCACTGGCCGGGGCGCGCAACCACAAAGCCGATCGTACTGCTACCGGCATAGTAATCTGACCACTGAAGACCGGTCTCCACAAGGGTGTCGCGGAAGCCTATTTGATGGATTCTAGCTCGTACTCCGGCAACCTCGAGTACGTCGTGAGTAAATGCCGGCTTCAGAATTATCTCTGTTACGAGAGTTGCGACAGCGACCGAGAGGAACGTCGATGCGAGGGCGGAGGCCACCACCGCGGCCGAACCTTTAGCAAGTGCCGCCCAGATGAAGGACACTATTGCGCCTGCTGCCGCGATCGCGATCACGGTGACGAGGTGGGCCCGTGTCAGCTGGAAGCCCTGTTGAGGTGTGCTCACGAGTGGCTCCTCCTTGCGCAGGTTCCAGTGCTCGGAAGCCTAGGGCCCATCCATCGTTGCGGGGGGCGGTTCGGCCAACGCGCCCGCCGTTTCTGCGCCGCTGTGGCCCGGCCGGCTAGGGCCGAGTCGTCGCTGGACGGCAGTGAATACCAAGAGGGACATCACGTCAGGGAGAAGTCGCCTTGTTCATGAACCAGCGACGAGGTCCTCGTCCAGGGTGTCCGTGCGGAGTGCGTCCATGAGGCTGCCTAAGGCCGCGGCGTCGGGGACCAAGGCGGCGGAGTCGCCGGTGGGCACGATCGTCGTCGGGACCGGCACGACCCGCACCGCTTCGGGGCCGAGGTGCCGGACGCTCGTGAGCAGGCCGACCAGCTCGGAGCGGTCGAAGCTCTCGTCGACGGCGACGGACCCGGAGACGATGCCGAGCAGTCGTAGCCAGGTGGCCGGGCTGCGCCGGACGTCGTCGTCGCCCAGGCGGTCGAGGATTGCGCGGAGCCACGCCGCCGAGCGTTCCGCCCGCGACGTGTCGTCGAGGCCGTCGCCGCGCACCCAGACGAGGGCCTCCTCGCCCGTGAGCCGGTGACGGCCGGCGGGGAACGTCTGACCGCCGTCGACGACCAGCCTGCTGTCCAGGTCGATCTCCACGCCGCCGAGCCCGTCGGTGACCCGGGCGAACGTCTCGGAGTCGGTCAGCGCCACGTGGTCGAGGCGCACGTTCGTCAGCCGCTCGACCGTCTCGACCGCGCCCGACGGGCCGCCCTGCGCGAATGCGGAGCGCAGCGTCCCCGGCCCTGAGCCGGGCACGTTCACGGAGAGGTCGGGGGGCATCGCGATGACGTTCACGCTGGACCGGTCGGCCGAGACGTGCGCGAGCATGACGATGTCGGTCTGGGCGGCCGCGGCGGCCCAGTCCTGGCCGCCCTCGGTGCTGACGTCGTTCGTCGAGCCGAGCACGAGAATGGTGACCGGGGCGGGGCCGCCGACCTCGGCCGGCGGGAGAGGGGCGGGCCGGTCTGTCAGCGAGACGGGGTCGGGGAAGCGCTCGAGCCGGTTGTCGAGCGTGCCGGCGACGACGAGCGCCCCGCCCGTGGCGACGAGCAGCAGCAGCACCAGCGATCCGACGACCGCGAGCGCGATGTTCCGGCCGCGGTGGCTGGGCGGCGGGGTCCGGGGGACCTCCGGCGGGGGCGGGCTCGGTTCGTCGGGAGGTGTGAGCACCGTCCACGCGATGCCGTCGACGGCGGCCCGGACCTTGGCGAACGACTTCTCGTAACCGCGTCGACCGGTCGCGCCCGGGTCGGGGACGTCGTCGTCCTCGGCCACCGGCGGTGCGGTGCCCACGCGGTGGACCGGTGCGAGCTGGGCTAGCGCGGAGAGGCGCGCCGCGACATCGCCGTCCGGCAGGGCCGACGGACCCAGGGACGTGGCGACGCGGGCCAGCTCGCACAGCGTGAAGGTCCGCCGGACCGCGGCGGGGACCTTGCGGACGACAGCCGACCGCTCGTGCCGGGTGGCGGTGAGGACGAGGTCGGCCTCCGCCAGCATGGCCGCGTCGACCTCTCGTGCGTGCGGGCCGTCGACGTCGAGGCCCTCGCGCGCGAGGAGCTCGCTGAGGTGCTCGGGAACCGGGTCGTCGGGAGCAGCGTCGATCGCGGCGCTCGTCACGGTCACCGCGCTGTCGGCCCCGAGCCGAGCGCGCAGGAGCCGTTCGGCCGCGAGCGAAGGACCCACGTTCGTGGCGCCGACCAGCAGCACGTCGAAGTGGTTCGCCACTGCCGTCGACGGGACGGCACCGGACGGGCCCATCGAGCCAGTGTGTGGGGACATCCCGCACGCCCGCTATAGAGGTCTTCGGGGCAATTGTCCGCCGCGAAGAGGCCGCCGTCGCGGCCGGTCGCCACCCATGCTGCTCGCCATCCCGTCCCTTTCCCGATGTGACTGGTCAGGGGCCTGGGCGCACGGTGACGACGTCGAATCAGGTCGGCGCGGATCGCGGATGCTGCGGGTGGTCCGGACGCGACTACGGGTGCCCTGCCTTCGAGGACCCCGCCTCGAACCGCCTCCACCGGCCGTCGGAGACGACGTCGACCGAGCCGTCGACGACGGCGATCGCGGTCTGCTCGTCGAGCACGTACGACGGGACGTCGAGGCCGGCCGCCCAGCGTTCGGCGTGGGCCATCGTGTTGGTGGGGAACGCGTCGAGGTGGGGGAAGATCGCGAAGTCGACGACGCCGAGGGTGCGGTCGTCGGGGGCGCCGGGCCACTCGACGAACAGGTCGCCGATGCGGGGTGTCATGACCATGCTGCCGGCGCTCACGCCGACCCAGACGGTGTCGGGCAACGACGGGAACAGGTCGTCGAGGCCGGACTCGCGGATCCAGTGGGCGAGGTAGGTCGCGTCGCCGCCGTCGACGAGGAGCGCGTCGGCCTCGCGGACCCAGGGGATCCATCGCTCGGCGCCGATGGTCGGCAGGGCGGTGAGCTCGAGGACACCGAGGGAGGCCCAGCCGAGCCCGGTGAGGTGTGGAGAGTCGGTCCCCGCGGCGAGCGTCCGCTGCACTGAGGCCGGGCCGCACATCGGGTGGCCCCACTGCGCGGTCGGGACGACCAGCGCGTGGCTCTCCTCGATCGGCTTGCCGAGCATCTCGACGAGCGCGGTCCGGATCGACGGGTTGGTCACCCCGCCGGACGTGAGCAGCAGCTTCACGGCAGTCCTCCAGGTCGCGCACCAGGACGGAGCAGGTCGACGTAGAGACTGTCGACCGCGCCCGGACTCAGCGGCAACCGCGGGACCTCACGCCAAGGAGAGGAAGAGCTTCTCCAGCTTGGCGACGTCGAGCGTCGCCTCGGAGCCGTCGGTGCCCGGCGTCATGCACTGCTTCATGCCGGAGGCGATGATCGCGAACCCGGCGCGGTCGAGGGCGCGTGACACCGCGGAGAGCTGCGTGACGACGTCCTCGCAGTCGCGGCCCTCGTCGAGCATGCGGATGACGCCCGCGAGCTGGCCCTGCGCGCGCTTGAGGCGGTGGGTGACGCTGGTCATCTCGTCGGGGTCGAGCTGCATGGCGGTCTCCTCGGGCACGGGTGGGGGCGACGGTGGTGTCGCCGCCGGGCGGGTCAGCGCGGGCAGGTGCAGCGGTCGGCGGGGGCGACGGCGCTCATGACGTCGTCGGCGTGCAGGCCGCAGCCGTCCCACGTGGTCTTGCCGCAGGTGGCGCAGCCGATGGGGTAGCACACGGTGTCTCCTCGAGGGCGGGTCAGGCGGTCGGGCAGTCAGGCGGTCGACGCGCGCCAGGGCGCGGGCTCCAGCAGGCGTCGATCGGCGGCGACGGAGGGGCGTCCGCGCCGTGCCGATCGGTCGACGATACCCCACGGGGTATCACGGCAAGGCGTGAGAGGGGTCCGGCCGCTCGCAGGGTCGTCACCCGGTGAAGACGTTCCAGCAGATCGCGTTGCGGAGGCGCTGGTCGTCGAGCACCAGATCGCGCACCTCCGACGGGAGGAGCGCCCGCTGCCAGCCGAGCTCCGCCACGCGAGCGGCCTCGCGCGCCGGC
>NZ_JAAXOY010000040.1 GCF_012396155.1 Cellulomonas septica
GCGGGGTCGCCGGCACGGCGACCGGTCCCGTCCGGTCGGCCGCCGCGCTCGCGAAGCGCGTCGACGGGATCGACTACGACGCGGTGCCCGCGGGGGTCGAGGCCGTCGAGCCCGGCGACCGCCGGTACGCCGAGGTGCGGTCGACGTACATGCGCCGGGGTGCGCCAGGGCTCGTGCTGCGCCCGTCGACGACCGCGGAGGTCGCGTCCGCGCTCACGTACGCGCGCGGGCAGCGCGGGCCTCTCGCCGTCCGGTCCGGGGGCCACGGCATCTCCGGGCGGTCGACCAACGACGGCGGCGTGGTGCTCGACCTCGAGCGGCTGTCGTCGGTCGAGGTGCTGGACGAGTCTGCGCGGCGGGTCCGCATCGGCGCCGGTGCCACCTGGGGAGCCGTCGCGTCCGCGATCGCGCGGCGCGGGTGGGCGATCTCGTCCGGCGACTACGGCGGCGTGGGCGTCGGCGGGCTCGCCACGACCGGCGGCATCGGGCTCCTCGGGCGGCTGCACGGGCTGACCATCGACCACGTCCTCGCGTACGAGGTCGTGCTGGCCGACGGCTCGGTGCACGTCGTGTCTGCCTCTGCCGAACCGGACCTCTTCTGGGGCCTGCGCGGGGCGGGCGGCAACCTCGGCGTCGTGACGGCGGTCGAGATCGAGGCGTCGGAGGTGCCCGACGTGGTGTTCGCGCAGATGGTCTTCGACGCGACCGACCCGGCCGCGCTCGTGTCTCGCTGGGGCGCACTGGTGCAGGACGCGCCGCGCGAGCTCACGTCGTTCCTCCACCTGTCCGCGGGTGGCCGCGACCGCGGGCCGATGGCCCAGGCCATGACGGTGTGGGCGTCGTCCGACACCGCGGCTGCGGTGGAGGTGCTGGAGCCGATGCTCGACGTCGCGCCCGTCCTCCAGCAGCGCGCCCAGGTCACGCCCTACGCCGGGATCATCGGCCCGGTGTCCAAGCACCACGACGGCGGCGCCCCGCCCGTGTCACGCTCCGGCCTGCTCCCCCGGATGACCGACGCGGCGGGGGCGGCGCTCGGCGACCTGCTGCTGAGCGGGGAGGCGTCGCTCCTCCAGCTCCGCGCCACCGGCGGTGCGGTGCACGACGTCGACGCGTCCGCGACCGCCTACGCCCACCGTTCGCAGGAGTTCTCGGTGACGTCGTTCGCCGGACGCCTCGACCGCAGCGGCCTCGACGACGCGTGGGACCGCCTCGCGTACCCGCACATGGACGGCCTCTACCTGTCCTTCGAGACCGACCCGCGCCCCGAGCGCCTGCTCGACGCCTTCCCTCCCGCGACCCTCGACCGCCTCCGCGCGCTCAAGCGCACGTACGACCCGGACCACGCCTTCGACCAGAACTTCCCCATCGACCCCGCCGGCTGACTGCCGTCGCTAGCATTGCTGGCAGTTGTCGGAAGGGGCGACCATGTCGACCGTCACCGTGCGACACCTCGACCCCGAGGTGCAGAAGCGGCTCAAGCTGCGCGCGGCCCGCAACGGCCGCTCGATGGAGGCCGAGGCGCGGGCCATCCTGAGCGCCGCCGTCGCGTCCGACGACCTCGTGAGCGACTGGCTGCGCATGTCCGAGGGCTTCCGCGGCGACGACCTGCCGCTGCCTGAGCGCAGCGCGCCGCGCGACGTCGACCTCACGTGATCGTCCTCGACACGAACGTCCTGTCCGAGCCGCTGCGGGCCGCACCGGACGAGCGCGTCCTCGCGTGGCTGGCCGCCGTCGACGAGCCGGTGGCGATCACCGCGGTGAGCGTCGGCGAGCTGCTGGTCGGCGTCGGACTGCTTCCGGAGGGCCGCCGCCGGACCGGCCTGGCCGCTGCCATCGAGACCCTGCTGGCCACGCACGCGTCCGGCGTCCTGGCGTACGACGCCGCGGCCGCCCGCCGCTACGCCGTCATGAGAGAGCACCGCCGGGCGGCAGGCCGGCCGCTCAGCGTCGAGGACGGGATGATCGCCGCCGTCACCGCCGTGCACGGCGCGACGCTCGCGACCCGCAACACCCGCGACTTCGCGGACCTCGACATCCCGCTCGTCGACCCCTGGACGTCCTGACGGGCCTCCCGTCGCGCTCGGCGACGCACATGACCTGGGCCGTCACCTGCCCCACCGCCGCCGGCGACCGCCGACCCGGGTCTCGGCACCGCTCCGACAGGCGGAGCGGTCACCAGTCCCGGGCCGTCCTCGGATCGTCACGCCCGAGCACACGACGGCGCACGCTCCGGGGGTCCGGGGCGTGCGCCGTGGTGTGAGGGCGGACCGGCGACCGCCGGGCGGGCGGGTCAGGCGGGGGTCGTGGCCGTCAGGCGGGCCGCGACGAGCTCGGCGATCTGGACGGCGTTGAGCGCGGCGCCCTTGCGGAGGTTGTCGTTGCTGACGAACAGGGCCAGGCCGCGACCCTCGGGCGCGCCTTCGTCCTGGCGGATGCGGCCGACCAGCGACGGGTCGGCGCCTGCGGCGGCGAGCGGCGTCGGGACGTCGTCGAGCTGCACGCCCGGCGCGTCGGCGAGCAGCTCGCGAGCGCGCTCGGGCGACAGAGGCCGCTCGAACTCCGCGTTGATCGACAGCGAGTGGCCCGTGAACACCGGGACGCGCACGCACGTGCCCGAGACCAGCAGGTCGGGGATGCCGAGGATCTTGCGGGACTCGTGGCGAAGCTTCTGCTCCTCGTCGGTCTCGTACGACCCGTCGTCCTGGATGGACCCGGCCAGCGGGATGACGTCGAACGCGATCGTCCGCGGGAACTTCTCCGCCGCGGGGAACTCGACGGCGGACCCGTCGTGGGTCAGCGCCGCGATGTCCTGCGACGCCGCCGCCTGGATCTGGCCCGCCAGCTCGGCGACGCCCGCGAGGCCCGCACCCGACACGGCCTGGTAGGTCGACACGACGAGGCGGCGCAGGCCGGCCTCCTCGTGCAGCACCTTGAGGACCGGCATCGCGGCCATGGTCGTGCAGTTGGGGTTGGCGATGATGCCCTTGACGGTCTCGTCGAGCGCGCCCGGGTTGACCTCGGACACGACCAGCGGGACCTCGGGGTCGCGACGCCACGCCGACGAGTTGTCGATGACGACCGCCCCGGCCGCCGCGAACCGCGGCGCGTGCTCCTTCGACGTCCCGCCACCGGCGGAGAAGATCGCGATGTCGATGCCGGACAGGTCGGCGGTGGCCACGTCCTCGACCACGACGTCGGCGCCGCGCCACGGCAGCGTCGTGCCGGCGGAGCGCGCCGACGCGAAGTAGCGGATCGTCCCGACGGGGAAGTTCCGCTCGTCGAGCAGGCGCCGCAGGACGCTCCCGACCTGGCCGGTCGCCCCGACCACCGCCACGGTGAGCCCGCTCATCGTCCCGTCCCTCCGTACACGACTGCCTCCTGCTGGTCCGCGTCCAGGTCGAACGCCGTGTGGACCGCGCGCACCGCGTCGTCCAGGCTGTCGGCCCGCGTGACCACGGAGATCCGGATCTCCGAGGTCGAGATCATCTCGATGTTGATCCCGGCGTCCGACAAGGCCGCGAACAGCTTCGCGGACACGCCGGGGTGCGACTTCATGCCCGCGCCGATGAGCGAGAGCTTGCCGATCGTGTCGTCGTACTGCAGCGACGTGAAGCCGATGTCGGGCTGGTGCTCGGACAGCGCGGCGGTCGCGGTCGCGCCGTCGGACGCGGGCAACGTGAACGAGATGTCCGTGAGGCCCGTCGCGGCGACGGACACGTTCTGGACGATCATGTCGATGTTCACGCCGGACCCGGCGACGACCTGGAAGATCCGGGCGGCCTTGCCCGGCACGTCGGGCACGCCGACGACGGTGATCTTGGCCTCGGAGCGGTCGTGCGCGACGCCCGCGATGATCGGCTGTTCCACTGCTGCTCCCTCGGGGCTGTCGGGCGCCGGCTCGTTCGTCACGAGCGTGCCGGTGTGGGTCGAGAAGGACGAACGGACGTGCACCGGGACCCCGTACCGGCGCGCGTACTCGACGCACCGCAGGACGAGGACCTTCGCGCCGCTGGCGGCGAGCTCGAGCATCTCGTCGTAGGAGACGCGGTCCAGCTTGCGCGCCGCGGGGACGATCCGCGGGTCCGCCGAGAAGACGCCGTCGACGTCGGTGTAGATCTCGCAGACGTCGGCGCCCAGCCCCGCCGCGAGCGCGACGGCCGTCGTGTCCGACCCGCCGCGACCGAGCGTCGTCACGTCGTTCGTGTCGGACGTGACGCCCTGGAAGCCCGCGACGATCGCGACCTGGCCGCGCTCGATCGTCTCCCGGATGCGGTGCGGGACGACGTCGACGATGCGCGCCCGGCCGTGCACGGCGTCGGTGATGACGCCCGCCTGCTGGCCGGTGAACGACTTGGCCTTCACGCCGAGGTTGTTGATCGCCATCGCGAGCAGCGACATCGAGATGCGCTCACCCGCGGTGAGGAGGATGTCCATCTCCCGCGACGGGGGCAGCGGGGTGATCTGCTGGGCGAGGTCGATGAGCTCGTCCGTCGTGTCGCCCATGGCCGAGACCACGACGACGATGTCGTCACCCGCTCGCTTGGCCGCCGCGATCCGCTTGGCGACCCTCTTGATGCTGGCGGCGTCCGCTACCGACGATCCGCCGAACTTCTGCACGACAAGTGCCACGTGCCTGCTCCATCTGTCGCCGGCCTCCGTCTCTCTCAACGGCCCGCCGGGTTCCTTGTGGTTCGCCGGAGCGTAGGCACGCGCCCCGTCGCGCAGCAAACCCGTTCCATCCTTCGGCGCCGGGCCGGCGGCGACGGCCGTGCCGCCGATACCGACATGGGTGCCGTTCGTGCGCCCGGAACGGCATCCATGTCGGTATCGAAGATCCGGCCTGACGGGAGGTGAAGCGTTTGAGGGGGTGACGGGTCGGGGGCGGCGCGGTGCAGGCTTCCCGGCGACGCAGCAGGGGGCGCCGCGGACCGTCGCGCGCCACGGTCGACGCGACGACGCGGCGGCCGTCGCAGGGCGGCGTCGGAGAGGACCGGACATGTCCATCGCAGTCGTGCGCGGCCGGGGCCGGCTGGTGCTCGCCGCGCTCGTCGTCGTGCTCCTCGCGGTCGTCGGGACGCTCGTCGCGCAGGCGTCGCGCGCGTCCGGGGCGGTCGCGGCGTGCGCCGTCACCTGGACGAACAACACGTGGCCGGGCGGATTCACCGCCGACGTCCGCCTCACGACGGGCACACCGCTCACGTCGTGGACCGTGACGTGGACCTGGCCGGGCTCGCAGCAGGTGACGGGCGCCTGGAACGCCACCGTCACGTCCGAGGGCAACCGCGTCACCGCGCGGAACGCGGCGTGGAACGGGAACGTGCCGTCGGGCGGCACGGCGTCGTTCGGCCTCCAGGGGTCGTGGTCCGGGGCGAACACGGCACCGTCGGACTTCGCCGTCAACGGCGTCCCGTGCGACGGGCGTCCGACGACCCCGCCGACGCCCACGGTCACCCCGACGCCGACCGTGACCCCGACGCCGACGGTCACGCCGACGCCGACCCCCACGGTCGAGCCGACGCCGACCCCGACGCCGACCATCGAACCGACCCCGACCCCGACGCCCACCCCCACCGTCGAGCCGACGCCCACGCCCACCCCGACCGCGGTCGGCTGCGGCAGCGCGGTGTTCTGCGACGGCCTGGAGTCGCAGACGTCGACGACGCCCTCGGGATCGTGGAGCGTCGTCACGCCCGACTGCTCGGGCCAGGGTCGCGTCGAGGTCGACACGTCGATCGCGCACTCGGGCAGCCGGTCGCTCAAGGTCGTCGGCGCCGCGGGCTACTGCAACCACGTCTTCGCGAAGGCGTCGGCGGACCTGAGCGGGCTGTCGCAGGTGTGGCTGCGGTACTGGGTGCGGCACACGACGGCCCTGCCGACGTCGCACACGACGTTCCTCGCGATGCGCGACGCGGGCGACGGCAACCGTGACCTGCGCATGGGCGGCCAGAACGGCGCGCTGCAGTGGAACCGGGCGTCCGACGACGCGACGCTGCCCGAGCAGTCGCCCAACGGCGTCGCGCTGAGCCGGCCGCTGCCGACGTCGTCGTGGCACTGCGTCGAGGTGCAGGTGGACCGCGCCGGACGGCTCGCGACGTGGCTCGACGGCACCGCGGTGACCGGGCTGACGGCGGACGGCACGCCGACGCACGACGTCGACGGGCAGTGGTACCGGACGGCCTGGGCACCGCGCCCGACGGACCTGCGGCTCGGCTGGGAGAGCTACGGCGAGGGCGCGGACACGCTGTGGTTCGACGACGTGGCCGTCGCGGGCTCCCGCCTGGGCTGCTGAGACCCCCCACGCACGGAGGGGGACGACGACCCCGCCAGGACGACCGCCGCGGACGAGGCAGCGGGCGTCAGGGCGGGGTCGTCCCGTGCGTGCCGTCGGACGGCCGGGTGCCACGGCGGTCCAGGTCAGCGGGGCGTCCGGGTGACGGTCGACGACCTCCACCGTTCCTCCACCCGAACGGCCGCGCACCGTCGAGGGCCGGTCCTACGGTGTCCGCATGACGAGCGCCGTCGACGACGACACCCCCGGCGACGGTCCGCCGCCACCACCGCCCACGGGCGCACCGGCACCGGCCACGACGCCGCCCCCGGCAAGCACCGACGGGATCGTCGTCGAGGGTCTGCGGCGCGCGTTCGGGACCGTGCAGGCGCTCGACGGCGTCGACCTGCGGGCCCGCGCCGGTGCGGTCACCGCGCTGGTCGGCCCGAACGGCTCCGGCAAGACCACCCTGCTGCTCGTCCTGGCCGGCCTGCTCGTGCCCGACGAGGGGCGCGTGCTCGTCGCCGGTCACGACCCCGTCACCGACGGGCCTGGCGCACGTGCCCGGACCGGCTGGATGCCCGACGCGTTCGGCACGTGGGACTCGCTGACCGCGCGCGAGGTGCTCGGCACGTTCGCGGCCGCCTACCGGCTCCCGAAGGCACAGGCGGACGAGCGGGTCGACGAGCTGCTCGCGACCGTCCACCTGTCGGAGTTCGCCGACCGGCCCGCGAGCGTCCTGTCCCGCGGGCAGAAGCAGCGCCTCGGCCTCGCGCGGGCGCTCGTGCACGACCCGCAGGTCCTGCTGCTCGACGAGCCCGCGAGCGGCCTCGACCCGCGCTCGCGCGTCGACCTGCGGCTCCTGCTGCGGCGCCTCGCCGACGAGGGCCGCACGGTCCTCGTCTCGAGCCACGTGCTGTCGGAGCTCGAGGAGATGGCCGACGACGCGGTCTTCCTGTCGAAGGGCCGCACCGTCGTCGACTCGTGGTCCGCCGACGCCGCCTCGACGACCACGCGCACGTTCCACCTCAAGGTGCTCGCGGCCGGCCCGCTCGCCGCGTGGCTCGCGACCGCCGGCGTCACGTGGCGCCCCGACGGCCCGACGGTCGAGACCGCGCCCGACCGGCCCACGGGCGTGCTCGTCGACGTCACCGACGACGCCGACGCCGCCCGCGTCCTGCGCGCCGCCGTCTCCGCCGGGGTCGACGTCACGTCCTACGCGCCCGTCGTCGGCCGGCTCGAGCAGGCCTACCTGGACCTCGAGGAGGAGCGCCGATGAGCGTCACCCCCGTCGACCTCGACGACGCCGCCGACACCACCCCGCCGCCCGCGCCCTCGGGTCCCCGCTCCGCGACCTGGGGACTGACGTGGCACGGCGTGCGGACCGTCGCCGCGCTCGAGCTGCGTCAGCGGGTCCGGTCGACCCGGTGGGTCGTCGCGCTCGTCGTCTGGTTCCTCGTCGTCGGTGCGCTGACGTTCCTCGTCACGGGCGCCATCGGGACCATCGACGAGCAGGGCCTCGAGCGCGGCGCGATCGCGTTCGGCGCAGTCACGATGCTCGTGCTCGGCCTCGGCCTGCTCGTCACGCCGACCCTCACGTCGACCGCGATCAACGGCGACCGCGCCGCCGGGACGCTCGCGACCCTGCAGGTCACGCTGTTGACGCCCGCCGAGATCGCCGCCGGCAAGCTGCTCGCCGCCTGGGCCGCCGCGTGCGCGTTCCTCGTCGCGAGCATCCCGTTCCTCGTGCTCACCCTGTTCCTCGGCGACACGCCCCCGACGTCGCTGCTCGGCGGGCTGCTGCTCGTCGCGCTGCTGCTCGCGACGGTCTGCGGGATGGGCCTCGGCTGGTCGGCGCTCGTGTCGCGCACCGCCGGCTCGACCGTCCTCACGTTCCTCACCGTCGCCGGGCTCACCGTCTTCACGCCCATGCTGTTCGGGCTCACGATGCCCATGGTCACGGCGACCGAGGACGTGCGCGTCTACGGCGTGCCGCAGCAGGAGGTCACGTCCTCCCTCATGGAGTGCGAGGAGTTCACGCAGGAGTCGATGGTCGCGCACACCGAACGGACGTGGTGGCTGCTCGGCGCGAACCCGTTCGTCATCGTCGCCGACGCCGTGCCCGCGACGGCCGACACGGTCACGCCGCCGTCGGAGCCGCTCGGTGCGATCCGCGAAGGCGTCCGCGACCTGCGCGACGGGCCCCCCGCCGTCGAGGACTGGTGCTGGATCGACGACGCCAGCCCGGCCGACTCGACGGCCAGCCACAACACCACACCCGTGTGGCCGTTCGGCCTCGCGCTGCACGTGCTGCTCGGCGCCGCGGGGTTCGCCGTCGCCGTCCGCCGCCTCCGCGTCCCGCAGCACCACCTGGCCCGCGGCACCCGCGTCGCCTGACGGCGGGACTCAGACGGGGTCGTCGGTCGCGAAGCCCATCGCGTCGGCGGCACGCCGCATCGCGTCGTCGTGCGTCACGACGGTGACGAGGCCCGGCCCGATGCGAGCCGCTGACGCGAGGTGCAGGCAGTCGAGCGTCTTGAGCACTGCCGGGATCGCGGCCGCCTCGCGGAGCAACGCGTCGTCGACGCTGAGGAAGGCGAGGCTGTCGCGCAGGAAGTCGGCGACCGCGAGGTCGTGCCCCGTGCGGCGCAGGAAGCGGGTGACCTCGACGTCCAGGAGGCGCGACGACACGAGGCGGTCGCCGGCGTCGACACGGGCGTCGAACCAGTCGACGGCGGACGCTGTCCCGACCAGGACGTGGACCGCGACCGACGAGTCGACGTAGACGACCTCAGGCACCGGCGTCGGCGGAGAGGTCGGCCAGGGCGGCGTCGGCCGCCTCCGGCGTCATGAGCGGGCCGCTCCTCCGGGGCGCGCGTCGTGGCGACCGCGCGGCCGCGAGCAGCCCGGCGGCCTCGAGCCCGGCGAGCGGGTCCTGACCGGTCGGCTCGGGCACGAGCCGGAGAACGGGCTGACCGTGCCGCGTGACCTGGACGGTCTCGCCCGCCTCGACCATCTTCACGACCTGCGACGGATGCTGGTTGAGCATCGTCAGGGGCACCGTCTTCATACCGACAAAACTAGCACCTAGGTACTAGAACAGTCAGGACTGGAGGGCGTCGTACTCCGCCTCGGCGGCGACGTCGTCGTCCACGTCGAGACGCAGGTGCGCGAGCATCGTCTGGATGACGCGCAGCAGGCCCGACGCGCGCTCGCCCCAGTCCGACAGGTACGAGAACTGCCACCACCACAGCGCCTCGGTCACCGAGCCAGCCTCGTAGTGCCGCAGCCCCTGCGCGAGCGCCTGTGCGATCGCGACGAGGTCGCCCGACACCGACGACTGCTCGAGCTCGGGCGTCACCAGCGGGTCGACGACCTCGGCGTACTCGTCGATGCCCTCGAACACGTTCGCGAGCGCCGCGCGCAGCGGGTCGACGTCCGGGTCCGGGCCACGGTCCGGCTCGAAGCGCTCCGCCGGCACGACGTCCGTCGTCGCGCCCAGCCGCGCACCCACCGCGAGCACGTCCGACACCGCGAGCAGCAGCAGCGGAAGCGTCGCCTCGGGCGTCGTCCCCGCCGCGACCTCCGTGACCGTCGTCAGGTAGCTGCGGGACTCGTCCGCGACCGCGCGCGCCAGCTCCAGCAGGTCGGCGTCCGCCGTCGTCGCCTTCACGGTGTCCATCGGACCACCCCTCCCCGTCCTCGCGTCCCGTCGCCGGGCCGCGTCAGGCGCTGATGCGCCGTCGTCCCTCGAACGCCCGCCCGAGCGTGACCTCGTCCGCGTACTCCAGGTCCCCGCCGACCGGCAGGCCCGACGCGAGCCGGCTCACCGTCAGGCCCATGGGGACCAGCAGGCGCGCCAGGTACGTGGCGGTCGCCTCGCCCTCGACGTTCGGGTCCGTCGCGAGGATCACCTCGGTCACCGTGCCGTCGGCGAGCCGCGTCATGAGCTGCGCGATGCGCAGGTCGTCCGGGCCGACGCCCGCGATCGGGTTGATGGCCCCGCCGAGCACGTGGTACTTCCCGCGGAACTCGCGGGTCCGCTCGATCGCGACGACATCCTTCGGCTCCTCGACCACGCACAGCGTCGTCGGCGAGCGGCGCGGGTCACGGCAGATGCGGCACTGGTCTTCCTGCGCGACGTTGCCGCAGATCTCGCAGAACCGGACCCGGCGCTTGACCTCGACGAGCGCGTCCGACAGCCGGCGCACGTCGGCCGGGTCCGCCGCGAGGATGTGGAACGCGATGCGCTGAGCGCTCTTGGGACCGACGCCGGGCAGCCGCCCGAGCTCGTCGATCAGGTCCTGGACCGCGCCCTCGTACACGCGGCCCAGCCTACGGTGTGGCGGGCACACCCCGGTGGTGCCGCAGGTCACGCGTCGCCGCGCGCCACGACCTCCACCTCGAACCCGTCGCCGTCCTCCAGGTACGCCGCGTAGTGCGCCGGACCGCCGGCGAACCGGTGCCGGTCGGCGAACAGGAGCGTCCAGCCGTGCGACGGTGCGGCCGCGACGAGCCGGTCGACGTCGGCGCGCGAGCCGCCGTGGAACGCCAGGTGGTTGACGCCCGGCCGGCACCGCTCGAGCGCCGCTGCGACGACGTCCGGCCCCGACTCCAGCACGAGGTACGAACCGTCCGGCCCGGTCCAGCTCCGGCCGTCACGCCACGTGTCGCGCGGCACGAACCCCATCGCGCCGAGCAGCCAGTCCCACGACGGGCCGGACGACGCCACGTCGCGGCACCAGACCTCGACATGGTGCAGCGACCCGCGCGCACTCACCCCTGGGGGTCGTCGAACTGCTCGTCGATGACGGTCCCGCCGAGCAGCTGCGCGACCAGCGGCGCGCCGACCAGCGACGACGACGTGATGTCCGGGTCGTCCGGCGACGGCTCGTCGACCTCGTGCCGCGCGGCCGACCGGGCCGCCGACTCGCGTGCCGCCGCCGCCATCCCACGCTCACGCGCCGACGGGGCCACGTCCGGCG
>NZ_JAAXOY010000400.1 GCF_012396155.1 Cellulomonas septica
GACGCCGTCGCCGCAGCCCACCGGACCGGTCGCGGGGGAGACGTCCGGACCCTGACCCCGATACCGGCGCTCGGCGCCCGGCGGACGGCGCCCGCGACGCGTCGCGACAGGTGTCGCACGGCACCTGGACGACGCGTCGCCGCAGGTGGGAGCATGCGGATCGTGCCCGACCGCACCGTCCGCCGGACGACGTCGGCGTCCGCCTCCCCGGTCTCGCGCCGCGACGTGCTGCGGCTCGGCGGGGGAGCGCTCGCGGCCGCCGCGCTCGCCGCGTGCACGCCCGGCGCTGACGCGCCGTCGCCGACCGTGACCACCACGCCGACCTGGACCCCGCCCGCGACACCCATGCGGCTGCCGGACGGTTTCGTGCTCGGCGCGGCCACGTCGGCGTTCCAGGTCGAGGGCTCGACGACCGCCGACGGCCGCGGCACGTCGATCTGGGACACGTTCGCCGCACAGCCGGGGAACGTCCGCGGCGGTGCGACGGGCGACCCGGCCGCGGACCACTACCGCCGCTGGGAGCAGGACGTCGACCTCATGGCGGACCTCGGGCTCGGCGGTTACCGGTTCTCGGTCGCGTGGCCGCGCGTCCAGCCGACGGGCTCGGGGGCGGTGAACCAGGCGGGCGTCGACTTCTACCGTCGGCTCGTCGACCGGCTGCTCGAGCGCGGCATCGAGCCCGCGGTCACGCTCTACCACTGGGACCTGCCCCAGCCGCTGCAGGACCGCGGGGGCTGGGCGGCGCGCGACACGGCGTCGCGGTTCGCCGACTACGCGGCGGTCGTCGTCGACGCGCTGCCGGACGTCACCGGCCCGTGGCTGACGATCAACGAGCCGAAGACCACCGCCTACGTCGGCTACGGCAGCGGGTACCACGCGCCAGGCGTCAGGGACGTCGACCAGATGGTCGCGGCCGTCCACCACCAGCTGCTGGGCCACGGGCTCGCGGTGCAGGCGCTCCGCGCGTCGGGCGCGTCGGCGCGGGTCGGCATCGCCCTCAACCTGCAGCCCGTCTACCCCGCCGGCGCGGGCGCGGACGACGCGGCCGTACGCGCGGACGCGGTCGAGAACCGCCTCTTCCTCGACCCCGTCCTGGTCGGCGCCTACCCGGACGACGCGATCGGCGACCGGCCCGGTCAGATCCCGGCCGACCCGGCCGTCCTGGACGCGCTCGTGCGCGAGGGCGACCTCGCGACGATCAGCGCCCCGCTCGACGTGCTCGCGATCCAGTACTACGGCGTCACGGGCGTCGACAGCGGCGGGCAGCACGTGCAGCTGTACCCGACGTCGGACGCCCCCTGGCAGCAGGTCCACCCCGAGGGGCTGTACGAGACGCTCGTCCGCGTCCGCGACGACTACCCCGACGCGCCGCCGTTCGTGATCACGGAGAACGGCATCCCCGACCGCACGCCAGAGGGCACGACGGAGGACGCCGAGCGCGTCGCGTTCCTGCGCGCGCACCTCCAGCAGGTGGCCCGGGCGGTCGACGACGGCGTCGACGTGCGGGCGTACTACGCGTGGTCGCTCCTCGACAACGTCGAGTGGGCCGAAGGGCTGGACCAGCGCTGGGGGCTCGTGCACGTCGACTTCGCGTCGCAGGAGCGCACGCCGAAGGCGAGCGCGCGCTGGTACGCCGACGTCGTCGCGCAGCACGCCGTCCCGCCCGGCTGACCGGCGTCGACGCGGCGCCCCAGCCGCCGGGCGGCAGCCCTTGAGACCAGGCTCACAGCCGTTTCCCAGCCCGTGTGCGCAGCATCACCGTCCACCGGACGGCATGGTTCGACGGTGGCGGATACCGTGGAGATATGCCGACTTCTGCCCAGACCCCGGTCGACGCCGCACCCGCGGCCGGTGCGGTCGTCCCCCGTGGCAAGCCCCGCAAGGTCCCGCGCGTCGTGATCCTCGGCGGCGGCTCGGTCGGTCTCACGACCGCCCGCCGTCTGCGCAAGCGACTCGGCAAGCGCGAGGCCGCGATCGTCGTCGTGGACCCGCGCCCGTACATGACGTACGCGCCGTTCCTGCCCGAGGCCGCGGCCGGCTCGATCGACGCGCGCAACGTCGTCGCCCCGCACCGCCGCGCGCTCAAGGGCGTCGACGTGCTGCAGGGCAAGGTGTCGCAGATCCACCACGCCGAGCGCACGGTCGAGATCACGCCCGAGGAGGGCGACCCGTACTGGATCACGTACGACCACCTGGTCGTCGGTCTCGGCTCGGTCGCCCGCACGCTGCCCATCCCCGGCCTCGCGGAGCAGGGCATCGGCTTCAAGAACGTGGAGGAGGCCATCGCGGTCCGCAACCACGTGCTCAACCGGATCGACGTCGCCTCCAGCACGTGGGACCCGGAGCTGCGCAAGCGCATGCTCACGTTCGTCTTCGTCGGCGGCGGGTTCGCCGGCATCGAGGCGCTCGCCGAGGTCGAGGACATGGCGCGCTACTCGGTGCGCCACTACAACCAGATCGAGCAGGAGGAGCTGCGCTTCGTCCTGGTCGAGGGCTCGCCGCGCATCCTCCCCGAGGTCAGCGAGGAGCTCGGCGGCTACACGCTCGAGCAGCTGCGCAAGCGCGACATCGAGATCTTCCTCTCGACGTTCCTCAACTCGTGCGTCGACGGGCACGTCGTGCTCTCGAACGGCCAGGAGTTCGACGCCGAGACGATCATCTGGACCGCGGGCGTCAAGGCCAACCCCGTCCTGCAGCAGTCCGACCTGCCGCTCGACAAGATGGGCCGCGTCACCTGCAACCCCTTCCTCCAGGTCGTCGACGCCGACGGCACGCCCGTCCCCGACGCGTACGCCGCGGGTGACTGCGCGGCCGTGCCCGACCTGTTCAACCCCGGCCAGTTCTGCCCGCCGAACGCGCAGCACGCCGTCCGTGAGGGCAAGCACCTCGGTGACAACCTCGCGCGCGTGCTCCGCTCGGCCGAGCTCACGGAGTACAAGCACAAGAACATCGGCGCCGTCGCGTCCCTCGGCATGTACAAGGGCGTCGCGCAGATGTTCGGCAAGATCAAGGTCCGCGGCGTGCTGGCGTGGTTCCTGCACCGCACGTACCACGTGTACGCGATGCCGACGATCAACCGGAAGCTGCGCATCATGGCCGGCTGGACGGGTTCGATCCTGCTGCGCCGCGAGGTCGTCGCGCTCGGCTCGGTGCACGACCCGCGCGCCGAGTTCCGTGCCGCCGCCGTCCCGCCGAAGCCGCGCGCCGTCGACACGGCCGCGCTGCCGCCGCAGAAG
>NZ_JAAXOY010000401.1 GCF_012396155.1 Cellulomonas septica
CGCGCGGTCGGTGGGCTGGTCGGCGGGTGCGCCGGAGGGCTGGTCGTCGGGCATCCGCACAGCGTTCCACCACGCGAGCGGTCGCGGGGACCCCGTCCGGCCCCGCAGACTGCACGGGTGGACGCCGCCCCGACCGACGCCCCTGCCGCCCCGACGACGCCGACCGTCCCGCGCCTGACCTGGGCGCTGCGCGACGTGCTGCGCGTGCTCGCGGCCGCGCTCGTCTGCGGGTCGGCGGTCCTGCTGTTCGCGGTGCACGTGCGACCGCTGGGCTACGTGCCGCTCGTCGCGGGCGTCCTGCTGGCGCTGGTGGTCGACCGCGCGCTCGGACGGGACCTCGCGCTCGTCGGGCTGGGCATGGCGATCATCACGACGATCTCGCTCAAGGCCGACCTGTCGGACGCGGGGATCGCGCGGTTCGCGGTCGTGCTGTCGGCCGCGGTGCTCGTGCCGTACGTGGTGCACCGGTACGTCCTCGGGCAGGACGTGATCCGATTCCCGGTGCGGACGGGCCGCCGCTGGAGCCGGACGCAGGTGGTGTACCTGCTGGTCGTCGTGCTGCTCGCGTACCTGATCCTGCCCTGGTACTTCCTCGGGTCGGGCGCCTACCTCAACTGGCCCGTGGTCGACACGGGGCAGGAGGTCGCCCGCCTGTTCGTCGGCGTCAACGCGGTCGGCATCTGGGACGAGCTGTTCTTCGTCTGCACCGTCCTCGCGCTGCTGCGCGTGCACTTCCCGTTCCCCGTCGCGAACGTCCTGCAGGCGGCGGTGTTCGTGTCGTTCCTGTGGGAGCTCGGGTACCGCGAGTGGGGGCCGCTGCTGACGATCCCGTTCGCGCTGGTGCAGGGCTGGATCTTCCGGAAGACGGCGTCGCTCACGTACGTCGTCTCCGTGCACCTGCTGTTCGACCTCGTGGTGTTCATGGTCCTCGTGCACGCGCACGAGCCGTCGCTGTTCGACGTCTTCGTGACGGCACCGTCGTCCTGGTGACCTTAGGTTGGGGTGATCCCCCAGCCGCACGACGAGAGGACCCAGCCCCGTGAGCCTGACGAACTGGGCCGGCAACTACACCTACCGCGCGCCCCGGGTGCTCGCGCCGACCACGGTCGAGGGGCTCCAGGAGGTGGTGGCCGGTGAGGACCGCGTGCGCGCCCTCGGGACCCGGCACTGCTTCAACGACCTCGCCGACGGACCGGCCGCGCTCGTCTCGCTCGAGGGCCTCGAGCCGGAGATCACGCTCGACGAGGACGCGCGCACGGTCACGGTGCCCGGCGGGACCCGGTACGGGACGCTCGCGCGGTTCCTGCACGACGCCGGCTGGGCGGTGCACAACCTCGCGTCGCTCCCCCACATCTCGGTGGCCGGGGCGGTCGCGACCGCGACACACGGGTCGGGCGACCGGTCGCGCAACCTGGCGACGGCGGTCGCCGCGCTCGACCTCGTCAGGCCCGACGGCTCGCTGCGGCACGTGGCGCGCGGCGACGACGACTTCGCCGGGTCCGTGGTCGCGCTCGGTGCCCTCGGGGTGGCGGCACGCGTGACGCTCGACGTCGAGCCGACGTTCCTCGTCGCGCAGGAGGTGCACGTCGACCTGCCCTGGGAGGCCGTCCTGAGCGACCTCGACGCGATCACGTCGAGCGCGGACTCGGTGAGCCTCTTCACCGACTGGACGGGCGACGCGGTGCAGCAGGTCTGGCGCAAGACGCGCGTCGGCGCGGACGGCTTCGAGCGCCGGACGGAGCTGTTCGGCGCGACACCCGCCGACGGCCCGCGTCATCCGCTGCCCGGCATCGACCCCGTGAACTGCACGCAGCAGCTCGGCGTGCCCGGCCCGTGGCACGAGCGGCTGCCGCACTTCCGCCTCGAGTTCACCCCGAGCAACGGCGACGAGCTGCAGTCCGAGTACCTCGTGCCGCGCGCGCACGCGGTCGACGCGCTGCAGGCCGTGCGCGGCCTGGCGGACGTCGTGTCGCCGCTGCTGCAGGTCAGCGAGGTCCGCACGATCGCCGCCGACGACCTGTGGCTGTCGACGGCCTACGGCGACGACCGCGTCGGGCTGCACTTCACGTGGAAGCCGCTCCAGCCGCAGGTCGAGGCGGTGCTCCCGACGCTCGAGGCCGCCCTCAAGCCGTTCGACGCGCGGCCGCACTGGGGCAAGCTGTTCGCCGACCCCGGCCGCGACCTCGCGCGCCTGTACCCGCGGTGGGACGACTTCGCCGCGCTGGTCGCGCAGACCGACCCGGACGGGAAGTTCCGCAACGACTTCGTCGCGCGGCACGTGCTGCGCTGACACGGTCGGGCCAGGGCTGCCACGGCTGCCACCGCTCGGGCACCGCTGACCCCTGTCCGGGCACGACACGGCCCCCGTCGCTCGCGGGCGACGGGGGCCGGTGCGTGCTCGGCGACCGGCGCGTCAGCGGCCGGTGCGCGTCTGCGTCAGCGGCTGGTGCCGACGATGTCGACGACGAAGACGAGCGTGTCGCCGCCCTTGATGCCGGCCTGCGGCACGCCACGGTCGCCGTAGCCGAGGTGCGACGGGATCGACAGGAGCACGCGCGAGCCGACCTGCTGGCCGACGAGGCCCTCGTCCCAGCCCGCGATGACCTGGCCGACGCCGATCCCGAACGAGATCGTCGAGCGGCGGTCGTACGAGTTGTCGAACACGCCTCCCTGCCACGACTGGCCGAGGTAGTGCACCTCGATGTCGTCGCCGGCCTCGACCAGCTCGCCGTCGCCGCGCGACAGCACGACCACCTCGAGCTCGCCGGACGGCTGCGCGTCGGGGAACGTCAGCGTGGGCTTGTCGCCGAACGATCCCGAGACCTCGGGCAGCGCTGCGGACATGACGGAACTCCTTCGGTGGGTGACAGTGCCGGTCCATCGTGCCGCACCTCGCGGGGTCACGCCGTGCGCGCACACCCTTGCGGCGCGTTGGCTAATGGCATTAGCTTTGGTCGCATGACGACGACACGGCACCTCCAGCGCCCGTTCGGACGGCTCGCGTACACGGTCGACGGCCCCGCCGACGGCCCCCTCGTGGTGCTCGTCCCCGGCATGGGCGACCTGCGCACGACGTGGGCACCGGTCCTCCCGGAGCTCCACGCGCACGGCTACCGCACCGCGACGCTCGACCTGCGCGGGCACGGCGACACCGACCCCGTCCCGCCGGGTGGGCACGGCGTCGAGGGGATCGCCGCCGACGCGCTCGCCCTCGCCGAGCACCTCGGCGCGACGCCGCAGCGCCCGGCGGTCCTGGTCGGCAGCTCAGTCGGCGCCGGGG
>NZ_JAAXOY010000402.1 GCF_012396155.1 Cellulomonas septica
CGCCGCCGACCAGCTGCGCGTCGACCTGCGGCGCGCGATGCAGGCCGGCGAGCCGGTCGACGAGATCTTCGAGGCGATGGTCGGCCCGATGGTCGGCGCCGCCGCCCCGGAGTGGCGCACGACGCTCGACGCGCTGCTCGAGCTGCCGGACGTCGCCGGGCCGGTCGGCTACTCCGGCTGGATGGCGCTCGGGATCCGGCTCGCGGCGACCGAACCGCGCATCGCGGCGGCGGGCTTCTTCGCGGGCGGGTTCGTGCCGCGGGCCGTGCGGGAGGAGGCGCCCCGCGTCACGATCCCGGTGCTCGTCCTGCTGCAGTGGGACGACGAGGGGAACCCGCGGCAGCGGGCGCTGGACCTGTTCGACGCGTTCGGCAGCACCGAGAAGACGCTGCACGCCAACCCGGGCGGTCACCTCGGCACCCCGCGGTTCGAGCTCGAGGACGGGGCGCGGTTCTTCGACCGGCACCTGCGGTGAGGTGAGGCGTCGGCCGGGCACGACACCCGGCCGACGCCCTCGTCCTCGCGATGCGCGGAGGACCGCGCCGCGCTGATCGCACCGGGCACCGATGATCGGGCGGGCGGGCGGCCACGGCCGCGAGGCTGAGAGCGGAAGGGAGCACCGTGATCGCCTGGCTCAACCGGCTCGTCGACGCCGTCGAGGACAGCCTCACCGAGGACCTCGACGTCGTCCGCCTCGCCACCACGCTCGGCACGAGCGAGTACCACCTGCGGCGCATGTTCTCGTCGCTGGCCGGGATGCCGCTGTCGGAGTACGTGCGGCGCCGGCGGATGACGCTCGCCGCGGCCGACCTCGTCGGCGGTGCGGACGACTTGCTGACCGTCGCCGTGCGCTACGGGTACGGGTCGGCGGAGGCGTTCGGCCGGGCGTTCCAGTCGGTGCACGGCGTCGGCCCGGGCCAGGCCCGGCGGGACGGCGGTCCCTTCCGCTCGCAACCCCGCCTCAGGTTCCGCCTGACCGTCGAAGGAGCCAGTCCCATGGACGTCCGCCTCGTCACCCGCCCCGCGTTCCGTCTCGTCGGGCACGCCGCCCGCGTCCCGCTCGTGCACCAGGGGGTCAACGCCGCGATCCAGCAGCACGTCGTGTCGATCGCGCCCGCCGAGCACCAGCGGCTCAAGGCGCTCGCCGACACCGAGCCGTCGGGTCTGCTCGCGGTGAGCGCCGACCTCGACCCCGACCGCCGCGAGGGCTCGGAGCTCACCTACCTGCACGGCGTCGCGGTCTCGGACGACGCCGAGGTCCCCGACGACCTGGACGTGATCCCCGTCGACGCCGGGACGTGGGCCGTCTTCCGGGCGTCCGGCCCCTACCCGCAGACGCTGCAGAGCGTCTGGGCCGCGACCGCGACCGAGTGGTTCCCGTCGAACCCGTGGCGTCTGCGTCCCGGGCCCGAGGTCGTCGCCGTGCTCGAGCGCGCCGAGGACTTCAGCACCGCCACCGTGGAGCTCTGGCTGCCCGTCGAGGGCGGCTGACCGGCGCGGCGGGGTCGCCGGGTCGCCGCCGGCGTCGTTCACTGGTGCGTCCGCACGGCCGCCGACCGACCCCGGGAGCAGCACCGCATGAACGACTGGAACACGCACGTCATCGAGGAGTTCCGCGCGAACGCCGGGCAGGTCGGCGGCCACTTCGCAGGCGAGCCGCTGCTGCTCCTGCACACCACGGGAGCCCGCACCGGTGAGCCGAGGGTCAGCCCGATGATGTACCAGGACCTCGGCGACGGACGCCTCGCCGTCTTCGGGTCCTTCGCGGGGCGCGACGTCCACCCCGCCTGGTTCCACAACCTCGTCGCGCACCCGGAGGTGAGCGCCGAGATCGGGTCGGCGACGCGCACGTTCACCGCGCGCGTCGCCGACCCTGAGGAGCGTCGTGCGATCTGGGAGCGCCAGAAGCAGGCGTACCCGCGGTTCGCTGAGTACGAGCAGAAGACGGACCGCGAGATCCCCGTCGTCGTGCTCGAGCCCCGCTAGCGGACGCCCGCCCCCGAGCGGGTCAGGCGCTCGTGCAGGTCAGCGCCGGCGTCGGGGGCGTGCCGCTGCCGCTGCCCAGCAGCCCGAAGGTCGCGGTGCCGCCGGCGGGCAGCGTGCCGTTCCACGACACGTTGCGCACGGTGAGCTGGTCGCCCTGCGTCGTCAGCGAGCCGTTCCAGACCTGGTCGACGCGCTCGCCCGACGTGCGCCACGCGACGCTCCACGACGAGGTGGGCGACCCTGCCCGGACCGTCACCTCCGCCTGGAACCCGCCGGGCCACGAGTTCATGACCTTGAACGTCGCCGTGCACGCGCCCGCGGGCGGCGGCGTGGTGACGGTCGGCGTCGGCGTCGGCGTCGGCGTCGTGGTGGGGGTCGGCGTGGGCGTCGGGGTCGGCGTCACGGTGGGCGTGGGCGTGGGCGTGGGCGTCGGCGTGGGGTTCGTCGTCGTGGACGGGAGCGACGTGAAGAACCGCCAGATCTCGCCGGGCACCCACGACTGCTGCTGGCCGCGGTCGCGCGCGTCCCACTGGTGCCCGCTGTCCGACGCGAGCCACACGACGGGGTAGCCGTCGCGGCACGTGTACGCGGTCCGCGTGTGGGTGCCGCTGCCGGCGGCGGGCTCCTGCGCCTGCTGCGCCTGGCAGCCGTTGTTGCGCAGCGCGCGGTCCCGCAGCGCGCGACCCTGCGAGATGTTGAGGACGTCGTCGACGACGCCGTGCGAGCCGAGGTACGCGATCGGCTGCGTGCCGCCGTCGCAGCCCGAGAGCTGGGCGCCGTTGAGGACGGCGACGGCCCGGAAGACGTTCGCGCGGGCGCACGCGAGCGCGTTGCTCATGCCGCCGCCGTAGCTGAACCCGGTCGCGAACCGCTGCGTCGTGTCGATACACAGCGCGGCCTCGAGCGTCCGCAGCACGTCGTCGACGAACTGGACGTCGCGGCCGCCGCTGTTGGGCCACGCGTTGTCGATGCCCTGCGGCGCGACGAAGACGGTGCTGGTGCCGGCGAGCGGCTTGAGCCCGTAGAAGCCCTGGTTGACGACGTCGGACGCGGTGCCGTGCCACCAGTGGAGCCCGACGACCAGCCGGTAGGCGCGGTTCGGGTCGTACCCGGACGGCACGTCGAGGCGGAACGTGCGCGACTGCCCGCCGCTCGTGATCGTGTGGGTGCCGGTCGCGAGCCCGGCGGGGCGTCCGCAGCCGGCGGTCGTCGCCGCGCGGACGGTGCCCGCGGTCCGGACGGTG
>NZ_JAAXOY010000403.1 GCF_012396155.1 Cellulomonas septica
CCGGGCCGCCGACGTCACGCTCGGCTGACCCGCCGACCTCCGGCTCACCGGCGCCACGGACCACGGCCGGCACGCACCCTCGCGGGCCACGTGCCGGCCGGTCGGCCGTCAGCCGGGGATCCCGCGCTCCTCGTCGTCCGACTCGGCGGCCTCGCTCGCGTCGTCCTTCAGCGGCTCGGTCGTCGGCGCCTGGCTCTCGTGGCCCGGCGGCAGCGGGTCGGGGTCGACGCCCAGGGAGGGCAGGTCGGGCTGCTTCGGGTCGAAGCTGTCGGGCAGGTTCTCGCTCATCGCCTCACCGTGACACCGCGCACCGCACCGCGCACCCGCACGCCGTCGGGCCGCAGCCGGAAGGCGTCGACGGGTGTCGGGAGACGGCCGCCCGGGATGCGCGCGCGCCGGTCCGGGGTGACGGTGGGTCGATGCGAGCCGTCGTCCTGAGCTGCACCCTGAAGCCGTCCCCCGCCCCGAGCAACACCGAGGCCCTCGCGAGCGTCGTGACCGACGCGCTGCGCACGCACGGCGTCGAGTCGGAGGTGATCCGGCTCGCCGACCACGACGTCCCGCCGGGCGTCGAGTCCGACATGGGTCCGGGCGACGACTGGCCCGCGATCCGCGCGAAGATCCTCGACGCGCAGATCCTCGTCGTCGCGACGCCCACCTGGGTCGGGCACCCGTCGTCGTGGGCGCAACGCGCGCTCGAGCGCATGGACGCGATGATCTCCGAGACCGACGACCAGGACCGGCCTGTCGCCTACGACAAGGTCGCGGGCGTCGTCGTCACCGGGAACGAGGACGGCGCGCACCACGTGATCTCCGAGATCGTCGGCGGGCTCGGCGACATCGGGTTCACGATCCCGCCGCAGGCGTGGACGTACTGGAACCAGGGGCCCGGCCCCGGACCGGACTACCGCGACACCGACCACGGCCACGACTGGTCGGCGTCCACCGGCCGTGCCATGGCGGGCAACCTCGTGGCCGTCGCCCGGGCGCTCGCCGCGCACCCCCTGCCGGCTCCCGCGTCCTGACCGCACCGGTCGCGGCCCGCCGCACCCGGGCCGACGATGGACGTCGGGTGGAGCAGCAGCCCGCGGGCGGTCTGACCGCCCACCCGACGACGCCCCGACGGGGCCGCGGAGGTGCGCACCATGAGCTTCGAGCAGGAGTCCGGCCAGCTGACCGGCACGAAGGACAAGGACTACAACATCCTGTGGTTCACCCAGACGTGCCTCGACAACGTCCTGCGACTGGAGACGTACGCCCAGGACGCCGAGCGCGACGGCGACACCGAGCTCGCGGAGTTCTTCCGCCGGGCCCAGGGCGAGAGCCGCAAGGGCGCCGAGCAGGGCAAGCAGCTCCTCGCGTCGCGGCTGCGCTGACGTGGGGCAGCACACCACACCGCCGGTCGACCTCCGCCTGGTGCAGATCTACCTGAGCGACCACCTGACGGGCGCGTCGGGCGTGATCTCGCGCGTCGGGTGGATGGTCGAGCGGTACGCGGGCACGTCGGCCGAGCCGGTCCTGCTGCGGCTCCTCGAGGAGCTGCGTCAGGAGCGGCGGGTCGTGCGCGGGCTCGCCGAGCACCTGGGCCTGCGGCTGTCGCCGTGGAAGCCCGCGGCGGCCGTCGCGGCGGAGCACGCGGGTCGGCTCAAGGTGAACGGCCGGCTCACGTCGAAGTCGCCGCTGTCGCTGCACCTCGAGCTCGAGGCGCTGCGCTCGGGCATCTCGGGCAAGCGGTCCCTGTGGGCGACGCTCGAGGTGTGGTCGGGCACGCTGCGGCTCGACCGCGCACGGCTCGCCGGCCTGCGCGCCCAGGCGGACGACCAGGTGCGCGCGGTCGACGAGCTCGCGGAGCGCGTCCGGACCGTCGCGCTGGCGACCGAGGCGGCGGTGCCCGACGTCACGGCGGACGCGTCGCCGGTCTGACGCGCGCCGTCACAGGTCAGCCCGCGAGCGCCGCCCGGAGGAACGCGATGTCCTCGGCCTGCCGCTCGGCGGGCGTCTCGACGACCGCGTCGCACCCGGCCTCCCGCACGACGTGCGCGATGAGCTCGGGCGGGATGGTGCCGGTCGCGAAGTTCGCGTGCCGGTCGCGGCTGGACCCGGCCTCGTCGCGCGAGCTGTTGGCGTGCACGAGGTCGATGCGTCCCGTGATCGCGCGCAGGCGGTCGACGATCGTCTCGAGGTCCTCGCCCGCGGCCCACGCGTGGCACGTGTCGAGGCACACGCCGACGTCGTAGCCGCCGATCTTGTCCCAGAGCATCGCCCACCGGTCGAGCGTGCGGGCGCACGCGTTCTCGCCGCCCGCGGTGTTCTCGACGAGCACGCGCACGGGGTAGGTCGCGCGCTCGAACGTCTTGCGCCAGTTGTCGATGCCGACCGCGACGTCGTCGCCGTCGCCCACGTGCCCGCCGTGCACGATCAGCCCGCGTGCGCCGAGCCCCGCGGCCGCGGCGGCGTGCTGCGCGATCATGTTGCGGCTCGGGATGCGGATGCGGTTGTTGGTCGACGCGACGTTGACGAGGTACGGCGCGTGCGCGTAGACGCCGAGGCCGCTCGCGACGAGCGCGTCGGCGTCGTCGCGCGGCACGGGCTTCTTCCAGCCCTGCGGGTCGGCCAGGAAGATCTGGACGGCCTGGGCGTCGACCTCGGCGGCGGCGGCCACCGGGTCGGCGTCGCGGACGTGGGCGCCGATGAGCACCACGGTCGTTCTCCTTCGGTGGGAGGCGTCGGGCAGGGGTCAGGCTAGCCGCCGCCTCCGACGTCGGCCGTCACGAGCCCGTGAGCGACCCGAGCGGCACGTCGGGGTCGGCGAGACGGTCCCGGTCCACGACGACGCCCGACCTGATGAGCGCCTGCACGTCGTCGACGACGTCCCACACGTTGACGTTCATGCCGGCGACGACGCGCCCGCCGCGCCGCCAGAAGGCGACGAGCTCGCGCGCCGCGAGGTCGCCGCGCACGACGACCTCGTCGTACCCGCCGTGCGGCGCGTGCCCGACGTACTCCATGCCGAGGTCGTACTGGTCGGTGAAGAAGTACGGGAGCCGGTCGTACGGCTCGTCGCGGCCGAGGATCGTCGCGGCGGCGGTGGCCGGCTGGTTGAGCGCGTTGGCCCAGTGCTCGACGCGCACGTGCGTCCCGAGCAGGGGGTGCGCCGCGCGGGCGACGTCGCCCGCGGCGAGGACCTGCGGGTGCGACGCGCGCAGGTGCGCATCGACGACCACGCCGTCCTCGACGTGCAGCCCGGCCGCCTCGGCGAGCGCGGTCCGCGGTGCG
>NZ_JAAXOY010000404.1 GCF_012396155.1 Cellulomonas septica
CCGTCGTGCGCGAGCTCCGCAAGCTGCGCCTCGACCTGGCGAGCCGGACGGACGCCACCCGTCGAGCCCTGCCGCCCGGCACGACGCTGCGCGCGTTCGTCCCGGGCCAGGACGAGGAGGCGTGGCGCCGCGTCAACGCCCGCGCGTTCGCCCACCACCCCGAGCAGGGCCGCCTCACGGTCGCGGACGTGCAGGCCCGCGAGCGCGAGCCGTGGTTCGACCCGGCCGGGTTCCTGCTGGCCGAGCGCGACGGCGTGCTGGTCGGGTCGGTCTGGACGAAGGTGCACCCGGCCGGCACGGAGGCGGACGAGCCGGTCGGCGAGATCTACGTCGTGGGCGTCGACCCTGACGCGCAGGGCACGGGTCTGGGGGCCGCGCTCACGTCCGCGGGGCTCGACCACCTGGCGTCGCGCGGCCTCGCGACGGTCGTCCTGTACGTCGACGCGGACAACACGGCGGCCGTCCGGACGTACGACCGGCAGGGGTTCGAGCGTGCCGCGACCGACGTGATGCTCGGTTCCGATACCGGGGGTTCACCCGCGGGTGCCACGATGGGGTCATGACCGACGCCCCCGCGCTCGACTCCCTCGAGGAGCACCTCGCCTCGCACGTGGCACCGCAGGAGGAGCTGCCGGAGGTCGAGCCCGAACCGCTCCCCGACGACCGGTTCCTGGACCGCGAGCTGTCGTGGCTCGCGTTCAACCAGCGCGTGCTCGAGCTCGCGGAGGACCCGGACCTGCCGCTGCTGGAGCGCGTGCGGTTCCTGGCGATCTTCGCGTCGAACCTCGACGAGTTCTTCATGGTGCGCGTCGCGGGTCTCAAGCGACGCATCGCGACGGGCATCGCGGTGACGGCGGCGTCGGGCCTCTCGCCCCGCCAGGTGCTCGAGGCCATCAGCGAGAAGGCGCACGAGCTGCAGCACCGGCACGCGCGCGTGTTCGCCGAGCAGGTGCAGCCGGCGCTCGCGGGCGAGGGCATCACGCTCGTCCGCTGGGACGACCTGGGCGACGCCGAGCAGGACCGGCTGCGCAAGTTCTTCCGGCGCCAGATCTTCCCCGTGCTGACGCCGCTCGCGGTCGACCCGGCGCACCCGTTCCCGTACATCTCGGGGCTGTCGCTCAACCTCGCGGTCGTCGTCGCCAACCCGGTGACGGGCAAGGAGCACTTCGCGCGCGTCAAGGTGCCGCCGCTGCTGCCCCGGTTCATCGCGGTCGACGCGAGCGGCCGCCCGTCGGCGCCCGACGCGGGCGCGGCCGCGCCCGAGAAGGGCCCGATGTCGTTCGTCCCGGTCGAGGACGTCATCTCCGAGCACCTCGAGCACCTGTTCCCCGGGATGGAGGTGCGCGAGCACCACACGTTCCGCGTGACGCGCAACGAGGACGTCGAGGTCGAGGAGGACGACGCCGAGAACCTCCTCAAGGCGATGGAGAAGGAGCTCCTGCGGCGCCGGTTCGGCCCGCCGGTCCGCCTCGAGATCGCCGAGGGCATCAGCCCGCGCATCCGCCAGCTGCTCGTGCGCGAGCTGCGGATGGCCGAGGAGGAGGTGTACGAGCTCCCCGCGCCGCTCGACTGCACGGGTCTCAACGTCATCGCCGACCTCGACCGTGCGGAGCTGCAGTTCCCGCGGTTCGTGCCGACGACGCACCGCCAGCTCGCCGAGGTGGAGAGCGCGACGCCCGCCGAGGTGTTCGCGAAGATCCGCGAGCGCGACATCCTGCTGCACCACCCGTACGACTCGTTCTCGACGTCGGTGCAGACGTTCCTCGAGCAGGCCGCGGCCGACCCGGCGGTGCTCGCGATCAAGCAGACGCTGTACCGGACGTCGGGCGACTCCCCGATCGTCGACGCCCTGATCGACGCCGCCCAGGCGGGCAAGCAGGTGCTCGCGCTCGTCGAGATCAAGGCGCGGTTCGACGAGCAGAACAACATCTCGTGGGCGCGCAAGCTCGAGCAGGCGGGCGTGCACGTCGTGTACGGCATCGTCGGTCTCAAGACGCACTGCAAGCTGTCGCTCGTGGTCCGCCAGGAGGCGGACGGCCTGCGCCGGTACAGCCACGTCGGGACGGGCAACTACCACCCGAAGACGGCCCGCCTCTACACGGACCTCGGCCTGCTCACGTCGGACCCCGAGGTCGGGCAGGACCTCACGCGCCTGTTCAACCAGCTGTCCGGGTACGCGCCGAAGTCGCGGTTCCACCGCCTGCTGGTGGCCCCGCGGTCCGTGCGCGCGGGCCTGGTCGAGCGCATCGAGCGCGAGGCCGCGGCCGCGCGCGCCGGCGAGCCCGCGTGGATCAAGATCAAGGTCAACTCGATGGTCGACGAGGCCACGATCGACGCGCTGTACCGCGCGTCGCAGGCGGGCGTGCAGGTCGACCTCGTCGTCCGCGGGATCTGCGCGCTGCGGCCGGGTGTCCCGGGCCTGTCGGAGAACGTGCGGGTCCGCTCGATCCTCGGCCGGTTCCTCGAGCACTCGCGGATCTTCGCGTTCGCGAACGCGACGGGCGGCGAGGACGGCGCGCTCGAGGGGCCCGAGGTCTACATCGGCTCGGCGGACCTCATGCACCGGAACCTCGACCGGCGCGTCGAGGCGCTCGTGCGCGTCGCCGACCCCGACCAGGTCGGCGAGCTCGTCGACCTCGTCGACGAGTCCATGGACGACGCGACGTCGACCTGGCACCTCGACGGCGCGGGCGACTGGCACCGCAAGCACGTCGACGACGACGGCAACCCGCTCGTCGACCTGCAGGCCGCCCTGATCCAGCGGCAGCGGCGCCGCCCCGGCGCCAGCCGGTGAGCAGCACCGCCGCACCGGTCGTCGTCGAGGCGGCCGGCGCTCTCGTGTGGCGCGTGCGCCTGCGTCGCCTGCAGGTCGCGCTCGTGCACCGTCCGCGCTACCGCGACTGGTCGTGGCCGAAGGGCAAGCTCGACCCGGGCGAGACGCCCGTCGTCGCGGCGATCCGCGAGGTCGCCGAGGAGACGGGCCACGACGTCGTGCTCGGCATCCCGCTGCCCGGGCTCGAGTACCGCCTGTCCGACGGCCGCACCAAGCGCGTGCACTACTGGGCCGCGCAGGTCGCAGGCCGCCGCGACGCCGTCGCCCTGCGGGCCCGTCCGCCGGTGCCGCGCGCGTCACGCTCGGAGATCGACCGCGTGCGGTGGATGGACGTCGGCACGGCCGCGCGCCGCCTCACCCGCTCCGCGGACCGCGAGCCGCTCGCCGCGCTGGTCGCGGCCTACCGCAAGGGGCGGCTCGACACGCACGCGCTCGTGGTCG
>NZ_JAAXOY010000405.1 GCF_012396155.1 Cellulomonas septica
AGTCGCGCGGCCGGACCGGCTGCACGCCCCCGAGGTCGGCGGCCCACCGGTGCTCGGCCTGCGCGCGGACCAGGTCGGGGACGCGACGCACGACGGCCAGCACGAGCGCGAGCGTGTGCTCCGCGACGGGACCGTCGTGCAGGCCACGGCCCGACGTCACGACGACGTCCGGGCCGAACCCGGCGGCGAGCACGGCGTCGGGTCCGGCGGCGAGCGTCTGCACCCAGCGCAGGTCGGTCAGCCGCTCGGCGCACGCCCGGAGGTTGTCGGCGCTGTTGCCCCACGCGACGAGGACCTGGGCGTCGAGCGCGTCGTCGGGCGGCGGCGCGTCAGGGGCGTATCGGACGACGCGCACGTCGTCGGGAAACGCGGGCGCGTCCTCCAGCGTGGTGGGCAGCAGAACCGTGATCACACCTGGATACGATGCCATCGTGCCGTCGATCAGCCAGCCGACGAGGTCGGGACCCATCACCGTCATGATCGTCGACGACCACGAGGTCGTCCGCCGCGGGATCGCCGAGGTGGTCGAGCGGACGGACGGCATGACGGTCGTCGCCGAGGCCGGGTCCGTGGGCGACGGCGTGCGTCGCGCCGGACTGGTGCGCCCGCAGGTCATGCTCGTCGACCTGCAGCTGCCCGACGGCACCGGCATCGACCTGATGCGCACGGTCCGCGAGTCGCAGCCCGAGGCCCGCGCGATCGTCCTCACGTCGTTCGACGACGACGACGCGCTGGCCGCCGCGCTCGAGGCCGGCGCCGCCGCCTACCTGCTGAAGTCGGTCCGCGGGGCCGAGATCACGGACGTCATCCGCGCGGTCGCCGCGGGCCGGACGCTCCTCGACGAGCGCACCGTCACGCGCCGCAAGGCCGGGCACGAGGACCCGACGGAGAACCTCACGCCGAGCGAGCTGCGCGTGCTCGACCTCATCGGCGAGGGCCTGTCGAACCGCGAGATCGCGGAGCGCCTCGGCGTCGCCGAGAAGACCGTCAAGAACCACATCACGTCGCTCCTGGCGAAGATGGGCCTGCAGCGCCGCACGCAGGTCGCGGCGTGGGTCGCGTCGCGCAAGCACGCCGGGTGGCGCGCCGAGCCCGGCCACTGACGCCTGCCCGCCTGCGAGACCACCCTCGACGGGTGAGCCCCCGCGTCGACGCGCGTCGCTAGCGTCGCGAGCGGGCGGGGGGACGACGCTCCCGCACGACGGTGGGAGCGGCGCATGGCGGCGGACTCGCAGACCCGGACACCGGCAGCGGCCCGCGTCGGACCGCCGCCGCCGAACGTCATCACCTGGATCGCGCTCGCGTTCATGACGACGTCGAGCGTCGCGAGCCTGCGCGCCGCGCCGACGATGGCGGTCTACGGGCTCGCGGCGGTGTTCCTCTACGTCGTCCCGGCGATCGTGTTCCTGCTGCCGACGTCGCTCGTGTCCGCCGAGCTCGCGTCCGGGTGGTCCGGTGGCGTGTACCGGTGGGTCGCGGAGGGCATCTCGAAGCCCGCCGGGTTCCTCGCGGTGTGGTGCCAGTTCGCGATGACGCTCTTCTACTACCCGTCGCTGCTCGCGTACGTCGCGAGCACGTTCGCGTACGTCGTGAACCCGGCGCTCGCGTCGAACGGGCTCTACACGGCGATCGTCATCGTCGTCCTGTACTGGACCGGCGTGTGGGTGTCGTCGCAGGGGACCAAGGCGGTCGCGGGGCTGTCGTCGGTGGGGCTGGTCATCGGCACGCTGATCCCGGGCGCGCTGCTCGTGCTGCTCGGCATGGTGTTCCTCGGGCAGGGGAACGCGTCGGCGGCGCCCATGGACGCCGAGCACCTGCTGCCCGCGTGGACGGGCATCGCGTCGCTCGTGCTCATCGTCAACAACTTCCTGTCGTACGCCGGCATGGAGATGAACGCCGTACACGTGTCGAGCCTCAAGGAGCCGTCGCGCGAGTTCCCGCGGTCGATGTTCCTCGCGATCGGGCTGGTCCTCGCGATCTTCATCCTCCCGGCGCTCGCGATCAGCTGGGTCATCCCCGCCGACGCGCTTTCGCTCACCGCGGGCGTCATGCAGGCGTTCGACGCGTTCTTCGCGCACTTCTCGATCCAGTGGCTCACGCCGATCGTCGGGCTCATGCTCATCGCCGCGTCGCTCGGCGGGATGCTCACCTGGCTCGCGGGTCCGTCGCGCGGGCTGCTCGTCGTCGCGCGCGAGGAGGGGTACCTGCCGCCGTTCCTGCAACGGCTCAACGCGCACGGCGTGCAGCAGAACATCCTCGTGACGCAGGGCTTCCTCACGACCGTGATCGCGCTGCTCTACGCGTTCATCCCCGAGGTGTCGAGCGCGTACTGGATCTTCTCCGTGATGACGACGCAGGTGTACCTGATCATGTACCTGCTGCTGTTCGTCGCCGCGGTGAAGCTGCGCCGCCGGGCGCCCGACCACCCGCGCGGCTACCGCGTGCCCGCCCTGACGCTCGTCTGCACCGTCGGGTTCGTCGCGTCGCTCGCGGCGCTGTTCATCGGCTTCGTGCCGCCCGCGCAGTTCTCGTCGGGCAACGGGCTCGTGTACGTCGCGATCGTCGGCGGCGGGCTCCTGCTCATCGGTCTCGTCGCGCCGTTCGCGTTCTACGCGTCGCGCAAGCCGTCGTGGCGCACCGCGACGGCCGACACGACCGCGGGGGAGCCGACGTGAGCCCCGTCGTGGCGGGCCGGCGCCGCTGGCCCGTCTACACCGCGTGGGGACTCCTGCTCGTGGGCCTGCTCGCCGTGATGATCGTCGGCTTCTCGAACCGGCAGACCAACCGCGACGTCTCCGAGGCCGACGCGAAGGCCGCCGAGCTCGTCGCCGCGTTCGACGCCGCGGGGCTCGTCCCGCTGGACCAGGACGTCGTCGCCGACGTGCTCGGCAGCGACGGCGGGATCGTGTGCACGGACCCGGAGGGCGCGCTCGCGATCGCCGCCCGGCGCACGGGGCTCGAGAACGGCGCCGCCGGGCCGGGCGTGCGCGCGTCGGCGTTCCCGCAGAACCTGCTCACCGCCGGCCGGCTCGTCCTCGAGACGTACTGCCCCGAGGTGGTCGACGACTACGACGACTTCGTCGGGTCGCTCGACGTGCACGACGGGACGACGACCGGTGGCTGACGCACCCGCGCTCGAGGACGCCGACCTCGCGTCGGTCCTCGACGTGACCAGCGGCAACGCGTACTACACGATGCAGGACGGCCTCGCGCACCCGTCGGCGGCGGTCGTGCCGCCGTCCTGGACCGCGACGGGGACGTGGGCGCTGTTCC
>NZ_JAAXOY010000406.1 GCF_012396155.1 Cellulomonas septica
GGACACCGCTGTGCGGGCGCAACTTCGAGTACGTCTCCGCCTCCGCCGCGGCGAGCCGCGCGGCGTCCGAGGTGTCGCTCATGGCGCGATGCTAGGAGCGGGCCGGCCCCGCCGCAGGTCCACCGGTGCGCCCACCCGGGCACGAGGCGCCGCGGACGTGGGTCAGCGCGGGGGTGACCGGTGTGTGCGGGTGTCACGGGCGCGTCGGTAAACTCCTCGGGTGACGTCGCAGGACACCTCCGCCCCCGCCCCGACCAGCCCGTCGGGCGAGGTCCCGTTCCGCTACACCGCCGCCCTCGCGCAGGAGATCGAGCTCCGCTGGCAGGACGAGTGGCAGCGCCGCGGGACGTTCTTCGCCGCCAACCCGGTGGGTGAGCTCACCGACGGCGACGGGCGGCTCGCGCAGCCGGGGAGCCGGTCGTTCTTCGTCATGGACATGTTCCCGTACCCCTCGGGCGCGGGCCTGCACGTCGGGCACCCGCTCGGGTACATCGCGACGGACGTCGTCGCGCGCTTCCGCCGCATGCAGGGCGACAACGTGCTGCACGCGCTGGGCTTCGACGCGTTCGGCCTGCCGGCCGAGCAGTACGCCGTGCAGACGGGTCAGCACCCGCGCACGACGACCGAGGCGAACATCGAGATCATGCAGCGCCAGCTGCGCCGGCTGGGCCTCGCGCACGACCCGCGCCGCTCGTTCGCCACGATCGACCCCGACTACGTCCGCTGGACGCAGTGGATCTTCCTGCAGATCTTCGAGTCCTGGTACGACGAGGACGCGGTGCGTCCCGACGGCGGTCGCGGCGCGGCCCGGCCGGTCGCGGACCTGGTCGCGGCGTACGAGGCCGGCCGCCCGCTGCCCGAGGGCGTCGACGGCGTCGCCGACGGCGCGACGTGGGCGGACCTCGACGAGGTGACGCGTCGCCGCGTCGTCGACTCCCAGCGCCTCGCGTACGTCTCGGAGACGCCGGTCAACTGGTGCCCGGGGCTGGGCACGGTGCTGGCGAACGAGGAAGTCACGGCCGACGGGCGCTCCGAGCGCGGCAACTTCCCGGTGTTCCAGCGCAACCTGCGCCAGTGGAACATGCGGATCACCGCGTACGCCGACCGCCTGGCGGACGACCTCGAGCACATCGACTGGCCCGACAAGGTCCGCTCGATGCAGCGCAACTGGATCGGCCGCTCGCAGGGTGCGCAGGTGCGGTTCGCGGTGCAGGGCGGCAGCGAGGTCGAGGTCTTCACGACGCGCCCCGACACGCTGTTCGGTGCGACGTTCGTCGTCGTGGCGCCCGAGCACCCGCTCCTCGACGAGGTCCCGTCGACGTGGCCGGACGGCACGCACGCGGCGTGGACCGGCGGCCACCGCACGCCCGTCGACGCCGTCGCGGCGTACCGCCGGGAGTCCGCCGCGAAGACGGCCGTGGAGCGTCAGGCCGACGCGGGCCGCAAGACGGGCGTGTTCACCGGCCACCTGGCCGCGAACCCCGTCAACGGCGAGCTGCTGCCGGTCTTCACCGCCGACTACGTCCTCATGGGCTACGGCACCGGCGCGATCATGGCGGTCCCCGGCGGCGACGAGCGCGACTTCGCGTTCGCGCAGGCGTTCGAGCTGCCGGTCGTCTATACCGTCGACGCCCCCGAGGGCACGCCCGACGGCGCACGCACGGGCGACGGCAGCATCATCAACTCGTCGAACGACGAGATCTCGCTCGACGGCCTGTCGGTCCCCGAGGCGAAGGCCGCGATCATCGCGTGGCTCGAGCAGCACGGCATCGGCGAGGGCACCGTCACCTACCGTCTGCGCGACTGGCTCTTCAGCCGCCAGCGCTACTGGGGCGAGCCGTTCCCGATCGTCTACGACGAGCACGACCTGCCCGTCGCGCTGCCGGCCGACGCGCTGCCCGTGACGCTCCCCGAGGTGCCCGACTACGCGCCGCGCACCTTCGCACCCGACGACGCGCAGTCGTCGCCCGAGGCGCCGCTGGGCCGCAACGACGAGTGGGTGACGCTCACGCTCGACCTGGGCGACGGCCCGAAGCAGTACCGCCGCGACACCAACACGATGCCCAACTGGGCCGGGTCGTGCTGGTACTACCTGCGCTACCTGGACCCGACCAACGACGAGCGGCTCGTCGACCCCGCGCTCGAGCGCTACTGGATGGGCCCCGGTCACGGTGCGCAGCCGGGCGACTCCGTCGGCGGCGTCGACCTGTACGTCGGCGGCGTCGAGCACGCCGTCCTGCACCTGCTGTACGCCCGGTTCTGGCACAAGGTGCTGTTCGACCTCGGCCACGTGTCGAGCGCCGAGCCGTTCCACAAGCTCTTCAACCAGGGCTACATCCAGGCGGCGGCCTTCACCGACGAGCGCGGCGTCTACGTGCCCGCCGACGAGGTCGTCGAGGACGGCGACGCCTTCACGTGGCAGGGGCAGCCCGTCACCCGCGAGTACGGGAAGATGGGCAAGTCCCTCAAGAACGCCGTCACGCCCGACGAGATGTACGCCGAGTACGGCGCGGACACGCTGCGCGTGTACGAGATGTCGATGGGCCCGCTCGACCTGTCGCGCCCGTGGGAGACCCGCGCGGTCGTCGGGTCGCAGCGCTACCTCCAGCGGCTGTGGCGCAACGTCGTCGACGAGACGACCGGCGCGCTGGTCGTGACGGACGACGCACCGTCGACCGAGACCCTGCGCGTCCTGCACCGCACGATCGCCGACGTCACCGCGGACATGGAGGCCATGCGCCTCAACACCGCGATCGCCAAGCTCATCGTGCTGAACAACCACCTCACGACGCTCGACGCAGCCCCGCGCGCGGCCGTCGAGGCGCTCGTCCTCATGACCGCGCCGGTCGCACCGCACGTCGCCGAGGAGCTGTGGCAGCGGCTCGGTCACGACCGGTCGCTCGCGCACGAGCCGTTCCCGGTCGCCGACCCGGCCCACCTCGTCGAGGAGACCGTCACCTGCGTCCTGCAGGTCCAGGGCAAGGTGCGCGGCCGCGTCGAGGTCAGCACCGAGATCGCCGACGACGAGCTCACCGCGCTCGCCCTGGCCGACGCGGGCGTGCAGCGCGCGCTCGCAGGCCGGGACGTCCGCACCGTGATCGTGCGCGCGCCGCGCCTCGTCAACGTGGTGCCGGCCAGTACTTCACACCGCGACCGATCATCCGGGCGATGGTCGACTGCGTTCGGCCGACGGTGCACGACACGGTCGTCGACCCTGCCTGCGGCACAG
>NZ_JAAXOY010000407.1 GCF_012396155.1 Cellulomonas septica
CTCCCGCGGACGCTGGTCCGCGTCGAGGAGGCCGTGGCGGACGAGCTCGCGCACGCCGAGCGCGCGCTGACTCGGGCGCGCGAGGACGCGGAGGGCGTCGCGTGACGCGCCTCGTCGAGGTCTGCCCGGAGGCGTTGTCCGAGGTCCGCTCCGACGTGGCGGCGACCCGGGACGCGGTGCGCGACACGGTCGGCCCGTTGCGGCACCGGATGGTCGCGCTGGGCGTGCCGACGGGCGCGATGGACGAGGCGCAGACCATGGCGGACCGTCTCGGGACGCACGTGCTGGGCACGCTCGACCCGTACGTCGCGCGCGCACGGGACCTGGCGGCGATGCGCTACGACGGTGCCTTCGGTGCGACCCTGCCGGTGGTCGACGACCCGGACCCGTTCGTCCCAGCTAGCCCGTTCACCCAGACCGCGCTCGTCGGCGGGGGATCGGCCCTGACGTGGAGCGCGGCACCCGTCGAGGAGCAGGAGGCCGACGAGCGCGACACCGAGAGGTCCCGCGGGATCGGCGACTGGTTCGGCGACCGCTGGGACGAGGTGTCCGGGGCGGTGTCGGACGGTGTCGACCGGTTCGCCGACGTCGCCACCGACGCCTGGGACGGCGTGCTGGACGCGGGTGGGCAGGTCGCCGACTGGTGGGACCGGACCAGCGGCGACCTCGGCGGCTGGATCGACGAGAACCTCGACGGGCTGCGCGACTTCATCGGGGATCACGTCGCGGTGTTCCGCGTCCTCGCCTCGGTGTGCCGGGTCGTCGGGTGGGTCGTGGTGGCCGTCGGGGCGGTGCTCACGATCGCGCTCGCGATCATCGGCGGCATGGGCGGGGCCGCGATCGGCGGCGTGTTCGGCTTCGGGGTCGGTGCCGTCCCGGCCGGGGGCGCCGGCGTCGTCGCAGGGTTGTCCTTCGGGCTCAAGGTCGTCGGCGTCGGCTTCACCCTCGTGTCCGTCGGTGACTTCCTCGACGTGGCGGCCGACTGGGGCGAGGGCACGATCGACGGGCAGCAGCTCGTCCAGCAGGGCAGCCTCGAGCTCGTCCTCGCCGTGACGTCGCTGCTGGGTGCCGGCGCCGTCGGGAAGATCCTGCAGAAGACCCTGCGGCACCTCCCGGCGTCGTGGCGTTCGGCGCTCGACGACCTCTTCTCCCGCCCCGCGCCGACGCGGCCCCGCGCCCCGTTCACGTCGTCCGACCCGTTCGTCGCCGACGCCGCCAACGCGATCGAGGCCGCGTTCCCGGGACAGGTCCGGGACATCAACAACCTCGTGCCGATGAGCAACGGCCTCTCGCGCGAGGTGGACGTCGACCTGGGCGATATCGTCGTCCAGGTCAAGGAGGGCAACGCGCGAGGGCTGACCGGCCAGATCCTCAAGACCGAGCAGACGACCGGCCGCCGGACGATCGGGTTCGCCCCGGACATGCCCGACGGGGCGTGGCAGGCCGCCGCGAGGCAGGGCATCCCGATCGCGCGGTCGCTCGACGAGCTCGTCGCCATGGTGGGAGAGATGCGGTGAAGGGTGCGCTCGTGCTCAGCGAGGACGCGGGCCTGTTCGGGGTGGCCCGCGACGTGATCGTCGGTCGGGGCGGGACCGCGGTCGAGGACACGGCCCAGCTCCGGGGGCCCGACGGCTTCCTGCTGACGCTGTTCCGCGACGAGTACCCGGGCGACGACTTCCGCGAGCAGCCCTTCACCCCGGCCGACGGCGTCGAGGACGTCCCGCAGATGACGCAGGCGCACGGTCTGCCGGTCGAGTGCCGGTCCGAGGTGCTGTTCGTCGACGTCGTGCGGGCGATCGCTGCTGCCGCCGGGAGGCCCGTATGGGTCCTGGACAACGAGTCGGTCCTCTGGGCCGCCGAGCGGCTGGACCCGGCGACCATCTCGCTGTGAGCGCCGCCGGGCCGCTGGACGGTGCCCCGGCGGCGGTGACGGGCGTTCGTCGGAGGTCCGTCGTCCGCCGTGAGGCGTGTCAGCCGCTGGTGGCCATCGCGCCGGCGAGGGCCTCGACTTTGTCGAGGCACGCGTCGAGCCCGGCGGCCGACAGGTTGCGTGACGCCTCGGTCGTGTAGCCGCGCTCGATCACGGTGAGCCGAGTGCCGTCGTCGGTGGGCTCGAACGTCACGAGGTGCGGCACGGGGTCGGGGACGCCGGCCAGGCCGGACGCCGCCGGGCCGAGGTGGTGGCCGTCGGCGTCGACGAACCGCAGGTCGTAGCGCAGCTCGTGCGGCTCGTCGACGAGGGTGTACGTCCACGACGTGTACGTCGTCGCGCCGCCCATCTCCGCCGGCGCGCGCATCCCCAGGAGCGACGTGCCGCCCTCGCGGACGTCGAGCACGGCGACGGGGCAGGTGAACGGGCCGGGGCACCACCACTGCCGGACCACCCCGGGCTCGGTCCACACCCGCCACGCCGCGTGCGGCACCACGGGCAGCCGCCGCGTGGCCACGACGTCGTAGGTCTGCTGGGTCTCGGGCATCTCGTCCTCCTGCGGGTTGCGACGGTCGTCCCCGATACGGACCCGGCTCCTCGGGCGAACTCACCGCTCGGCGACGCGGCGGTTCGTCCGCCGTCGCACGTCGCGGCCGTCGCGGGCGACCGGCGGGCGCTCCGTCCGACCGGCGCGCATGCTGGGTCGATCCGGGCTGGAGACCGCGGCCCGTCGCGCGTGCTCGACGTGAGGAAAGTCGATGACCACGAAAGTCGAGAAGTCGGTCCTGGTGAACGTGCCGGTGGCCGTGGCGTACAACCAGTGGACGCAGTTCGAGGACTTCCCGCAGGTCATGGGCGGGGTGAAGAGCGTGACGCAGCTGAGCGACGAGCGGCTGCAGTGGGTCGCCGAGATCGCCGGCGTGAAGCGCCAGTGGGAGGCGCGGATCCTCGAGCAGGTGCCGGACCGCAAGGTCGCCTGGGCCGCCACCGAGGGCGCGACCAACGCGGGTGCGGTGACGTTCGAGGACGTCGGCGGCGGGCAGACCTCGGTCCACCTGTCGCTCGAGTACGAGCCCGAGGGCCTGGTCGAGAAGGTCGGCGACAAGCTGAACGTCGTCGAGAACCAGGCGGAGAAGGACCTCGAGCGGTTCAAGGCGTTCATCGAGGCCGAGGGGTACGCGACGGGTGCGTGGCGCGGGTCGGTCGGCGCGGGCACAGGCGCCGGCACGCCCGGCGTGGAGGACGCCGCGGCGTCACGTGGGGACTCGGGCAAGGCCGGGGTGTC
>NZ_JAAXOY010000408.1 GCF_012396155.1 Cellulomonas septica
CCGACGCTCGCGGAGGGCGACGGCGGAGGGGGACGCGAACGACGACGGGCCGCGCGGATCGCTCCGCCCGGCCCGTCGTGGCAGGCAGGTCAGTCGCGCCGCAGCTTGCGGTACGTCACGCGGTGCGGACGCGCCGCGTCGGCGCCGAGGCGGGCGACCTTGTTCTCCTCGTAGGACGCGAAGTTGCCCTCGAACCAGTACCAGTTCGCCGGGTCCTCCTCGGTGCCCTCGTAGGCGAGGATGTGCGTCGCGACGCGGTCGAGGAACCACCGGTCGTGCGACACGACGACCGCGCAGCCCGGGAACTCGAGCAGCGCGTTCTCGAGCGAGCCGAGCGTCTCGACGTCGAGGTCGTTGGTCGGCTCGTCGAGCAGCAGCAGGTTGCCGCCCTGCTTGAGCGTGAGCGCGAGGTTGAGGCGGTTGCGCTCACCACCGGACAGGACGCCCGCGGGCTTCTGCTGGTCCGGGCCCTTGAACCCGAACGCGGCGACGTACGCGCGCGAGGGCATCTCGACGTTGCCGACCTTGAGGAAGTCGAGGCCGTCGGAGACGACCTCCCACAGCGTCTTCTTCGGGTCGATGCCGCCGCGCGACTGGTCGACGTAGGAGATCGACACGGTCTCGCCGATCTTCAGGTCGCCGCCGTCGAGCGGCTCGAGCCCGACAATCGTCTTGAAGAGCGTCGTCTTGCCGACGCCGTTCGGGCCGATGACGCCGACGATGCCGTTGCGCGGCAGCGTGAACGACAGCCCGTCGATGAGCGTGCGGCCGTCGAACCCCTTCTCCAGGTCCTTCGCCTCGAGGACGATCGACCCCAGGCGCGGGCCCGGCGGGATCTGGATCTCCTCGAAGTCGAGCTTCCGGGTGCGGTCCGCCTCGGCGGCCATCTCCTCGTAGCGGGCCAGACGCGACTTCGACTTGGTCTGGCGGCCCTTCGCGTTGGACCGGACCCACTCGAGCTCGTCCTTGAGGCGCTTGGCGAGCTTCGCGTCCTTCTTGCCCTGGATCGCGAGGCGCTCCTGCTTCTTCTCCAGGTAGGTGGAGTAGTTGCCCTCGTACGGGTAGAGGCGCCCGCGGTCGACCTCGCAGATCCACTCCGCGACGTGGTCGAGGAAGTACCGGTCGTGCGTGACCGCCAGGATCGCGCCCGGGTAGTCCTTGAGGTGCTGCTCGAGCCAGAGCACGCTCTCGGCGTCGAGGTGGTTGGTGGGCTCGTCGAGGAGCAGCAGGTCGGGCTTCTCGAGGAGGAGCTTGCAGAGCGCGACGCGGCGGCGCTCACCACCGGAGAGCACCTTGACGTCGGCGTCCGGCGGCGGGCAGCGCAGCGCGTCCATGGCCTGCTCGAGCTGCGCGTCGAGGTCCCACGCGTCGGCGGCGTCGATGGCCTCCTGCAGCTGGCCCATCTCGGCGAGGAGCGCGTCGAAGTCCGCGTCGGGGTCGGCCATGAGGGCCGAGATCTCGTTGTAGCGGTCGAGCTTGCCCTTGATCTCGCCGACGCCCTCCTCGACGTTGCCGAGGACGGTCTTGTCCTCGTTGAGGGGCGGCTCCTGCTGGAGGATCCCGACCGTGTAGCCGGGGCTCAGGCGCGCCTCGCCGTTCGACGGCTGGTCGAGCCCGGCCATGATCTTGAGGATCGTCGACTTGCCGGCGCCGTTCGGGCCGACGACGCCGATCTTCGCGCCGGGCAGGAAGTTCAGGGAGACGTCGTCGAGGATGACCTTGTCGCCGTGCGCCTTGCGCGCCTTGTACATGGAGTAGATGAACTCAGCCACTGGCCTGTCGTCCGCCTCGGTGTCGTGGATGGTGGACGACGTCGGCGGGCCGCTCGGGGTGTCGGGCACCCGGCGGCCCGGCCGCGTCGTCGTTGCGGTCCCCCAGCCTAGGCGATCAGGCCACGACGACCGGAGCGAGCGGCCCGTCGACGCGCCCGGACACCACGCCGGGGCCGTCGTCGTCGACGTGCTCGCCGGGGACGAGGTCGTCGCCGGCCTCGACGAACCCGGTGACGTCGACCGGCGCGCGGGTCGCGCCGTCCGCGTCCGCGCCCGCCTCGCCGTCGGCCGCGTCGGCGCCCGTGCTCACGGTCCGCGCGAACCGCGACGTGCCGAACGTGAGGTCGTGACCGACCGCGCTCGCCTCGACGACGAGCGACGTGCGCGGACCGTCGTCGGCCTGCCACTCCTCGGTCGACAGGCGTCCGTGCACGACGACCGGGTCGCCCTTGCGGAGCGACTCGGCGACGTTGAGCGCGCCGGACCGCCAGATCTTCACGGTGAACCACTCGGTCCGGCCGTCGCGCCAGGCGCCCTCGCGCCGGTCGAACCACCGCCGCGTGCTGGCCATGCGGAACGACGTGAACGGCACCGTGCCGGGGCCGTTGAAGTGCCGGACGTCGCTGCCGACCCACCCGACGAGCGTCAGGTCGAGGGAGTGCGTGCTCATGCTGGTCTCCTGTGCCGCGGCCCCGCGGGTGCGGGGCGTGTGCGGTCAGCGTCGGCCGCAGGAAGGCCCCGCCGGCCGGGCGCGGGACGCACCGGTGGACCGACGACGTCCGGGACGGGCTGTGGACCGCCCAGTCCTTGAGGTACTCGACACGGTGCGGCACCGGCAGGTCGTGACGGTCGACGAGCCGGACGGTGACACCGCCGAGCATGCTCGTCGTGTGCTCCCAGGGCCGTCCCGACCGCTCCACCGCCTCGACGAACCGTGCCGCGTAGGTATCGCCGTGAGCGGACACGAGTCGCGTGAGCAGCTCGTCACCATCGGGCGCCGACGCGAGCAGCCGTGCGGCTCGACGTGCGTCCACCCCGACGCGCACCGCGAACAGGCGGAGCATCCCCTCGTCGACGTCCGTCCAGGAGATCCAGCCCCAGGTGTTCGGACCCTTCTGACCGATCTCGCCCCACTCGCCCGACGCGAGGCCCTCGCGCGCGACCCGCTGCTGCTCGGGCGTCCCGAGCGGCAGCGACTCGACGTCCTCGACGGACGCGGACGCCCACCCCAGCGAGCGGAAGACGTCGATCGCGGCGACCTGGCGGGTGGTGAGCGTCATGCGGTGGCCTCCGAGGCGATCTGGACGGCGAGGACGTGCGCGCACGGCCCGCGGCCGGTGCCGTGCGCGAGGAACCACGGGCAGGTGCACCGGCCGCCGGCGGCGACGCGGTGGTCCGGACCGCCGCTCCGGCTGCGCACCGTCCACCCGTCGGCGGTGGG
>NZ_JAAXOY010000409.1 GCF_012396155.1 Cellulomonas septica
CGACGCTCTTCCGATCTCGCCGACGCCCGCGCCGAGGACGCGCGCCGCACCCTCGTCGCGATGGCCCGCGAGGCCGCCCGGTCCGGCGGGAACGTCGAGGCCCTGCAGGCCGTGCTGTCCGCCGACGGCTTCCGCGACGTCGCGCGCCGCTCGACCGCGCTCGAGCAGATGACCGGCAAGGCTGACGAGGCCGTGCAGGAGTTCCGGGCCGCCCAGCTCGTCGCGAGCGTCCTCGCCGACCGCGCGAGGACGGCCGAGGACGACGCGAAGGCCGCCGAGCAGGACGCCTCCGCCGCACTCGCCACCGCGCAGAAGACGCAGCAGGACAGCGACGCCGCGCTCGCCGCGGGCGCCGCCGAGCGCGACCAGCTCATCTCCGCCCTCGCGGCCGCCCGGCAGACCAGCGCCGAGGTCGAGCGGGCCCGGCAGGACGCCCTCGAGGCCGACCGGCGCGCACGCGCCGACGAGGCCGCGCGCCAGGCGGCGCTGCGTCCGCCCGTGGTCGCCCCGCCCGCGTCGGGCGGGTCGTCCGGGTCGACGGGCTCGACCGGCGGCTCGACAGGTTCCGCCGGCGGGTCGACCGGCGGCTCCACCGGTGGCTCGAACAGCGGGTCGACGGGTGGGTCGAACGGCGGCTCGACGGGCGGCGGCTCGACCGGGGGCTCCACGGGCGGTGGCTCGACCGGCGGCGGCTCGACCGGTGGTGGTTCGACGGGCGGCGGCTCGACCGCGCAGCCCACGACACCCCCGGCGACGGGCGGGCAGTACGGGCTCGGCACGGGGCGCTCGCGCGGCTCGGCGGGCGGGGGAGCGGCCGCCGTGGAGTGGGCGCGGACCCAGCTCGGCAAGCCCTACATCTGGGGCGGCGTCGGTCCGGAGGGCTACGACTGCTCGGGCCTGACCGGCACGTCCTGGCGCAGCGCGGGTGGCGTCAGCCTCAACCGCACGTCGCGCGACCAGTACAAGCAGGTCCTCAAGATCTCGTACGACCAGCTGCGCCCGGGCGACCTCGTCTTCTGGTCGACGGACCCCAACAACCCCGACGCGATCCACCACGTCGCGATCTGGGCGGGCAACGGCCAGATCATCGAGGCCCCGACGTTCAACAAGCCCGTGCGCCTCGTCGCGATGCGCTGGGCGGGCACCATGCCCTACGCGGGTCGTCCCTGACGACCCCGCCGGTCGGCGGTCGGACGACCGCCCGGCCCCGGCAGCACGACGGCCCGCCCCCTCGCGTCGAGGGTGGCGGGCCGTCGTCGTCCGTCCCGGCCGCACGGTGGCGCGGCCGGGTCACGGCTCAGCGCGGGGGCGTCGGTCAGTGCGGGCCGTCGCTCAGTGCTGGTCGTCGCTCAGCGCTGGTCGTCGCTCAGTGCTGGTCGTGGCTCAGTGGTGGTTGTACCCGGCGTCGATCGCGCGCTGACGCGACCGCTCGATCTCGGCCTCCGCGTCGGCCCGGCCGACCCAGTGCGCACCCTCGACGGACTTGCCGGGCTCGAGGTCCTTGTAGACCTCGAAGAAGTGCTGGATCTCGAGCCGGTGGAAGTCGGAGACGTCGTCGATGTCCTGGCGCCACGCGGCGCGCTGGTCGCCCGTCGGGACGCACAGGACCTTGTCGTCGCCGCCGGCCTCGTCGCGCATGCGGAACATGCCCAGCGCGCGGCACCGGATCAGGCAGCCCGGGAAGGTCGGCTCCTCGAGCAGGACGAGCGCGTCCAGCGGGTCGCCGTCCTCACCGAGGGTGCCCTCGATGAAGCCGTAGTCGTCGGGGTACCGGGTCGAGGTGAAGAGCATGCGGTCGAGCCGGATGCGGCCCGTCGCGTGGTCCACCTCGTACTTGTTGCGCTGCCCCTTGGGGATCTCGATCGTGACGTCGAACTCCACAGCACTCCTTAGCACCACGTCCGCGCCCAGCCTCGATGGGGCCGGCGGACCCGGCGACTCGTCGGTCGTCGTGAACGGCGCGCCGGGGTGTCGGGGGCGCCCTTGTCTCGGACAGTAGTCTGACGCACCGGCGCGCGGGGGTCCCGCCCCGCCCCCGGTAGAGACAGGGTGATCATGGCCACAGCAGGACGGGTCGTCGGCACCGCCGTGCTCGTCGTCGTGCTCGCGGGTGCGGCGTACGGCACCGCGGACGCCTACGACGTCGCGCCCGGCCTGGTCACGCTCGAGCCGTCGCCCGCGCCCGCCGCACCCTTCCCGACCGCCCCCGGCGCGGTCGACCCCGGCGACCCCGCCGCCGTGCTCGGTCCGCTCGACGACCAGGCGCCCGTCCCCGGCGCGACCGGCGTGCAGGGTCTCGTCGACGGGCTCGTCGCCGACCCGAGGCTGGGCCCGTCCGTCGGCGTGGTCGTCGCCGACCAGCTCACCGGCGAGGTCCTCGCGTCGCACCTGCCCGACCAGGGGCGCACGCCCGCGTCGACCGCCAAGCTCGTCACCGCCGTCGCCGCGCTCGACGCGCTCGGCGCCACCGGTGTCCCCCGGCTCGTCACCACGGACGCCGCCGCCGCGCAGGACTGGTTCGCATCCGTCGTCGCCGCCGGGCAGGAGGGCGTCGTCGTCAAGGCCGCGCAGGCGCCCTACGAGGCCGGGCGGCGCGGGGCCGCGTGGGTCAAGGTCAAGCCGCGGCACACCCTCGACCTCGTCGTCCTCGCGGTCGAGCGCGGGTCCGGGCGGCGGCAGGGCCTGCTGTCGAACATCCACCTCGGGGCGCGCGACGGGCACGGCGGGTTCGTCATGCTCGGCAAGACGTTCAAGGGCATGACCGACGAGACGCTCGCCTGGCAGACGCAGCGCTTCCGCGAGCTCGAGGTGGCCGACGACGGCTGGACCGTGACCGTCCGCCCCGAGCAGGTCGTCGAGATCGCGTTCGACGGCGTCCAGCGCTCGACACGCTACCCGGGCGGCGTGGCGCTGCGCTTCGCGCGCGTGCTGCGCTACCGCGACGACAAGCCAGCCGCGGGGGCCGACACGATCGACGCGGTGCGGGCGCTGACAACGGGCTCCTGACGGCGAGCAGGCCGGGTCAGTCGGGCAGGTGCTCGCGGGCCCAGAGGGCGGCGCTCGTGCGGTCGCCGACGCCGATCTGGCGGAAGACGTTGCCGACGTGGACCTTGACCGTGCGCTCCGAGATGCCGAGCGCGCGGGCGACCTGCTTGTTCGCCATGCCCTGCGCCACGAGGCGCAGCACCTGACGCTCGCGCGCGCTCAGCCGGTCGGCGGGTGACGCCGCGGCCGCGGGGCCGCCCGGCAGGAGGGTG
>NZ_JAAXOY010000041.1 GCF_012396155.1 Cellulomonas septica
CCCGCGGCCGTGCGGCCGTCGCGCGCACCGTCCGTGTCGACCGACGCCGCGTCCATGCCCCCTCCGGCCGGCGCCGCGCCCGGACCCGCCGGCGCCGGCGGCTCCTCCGTCTCCATCGCGGTGACCTCGCGGATGCGCGCGGCCGCGGCGATGCCCGACTGGAGCTGCGTGAAGCTCTGCGTGAGCTCGGTGATCGGGCCGACGATGTTGAACGCGTACAGCAGGAACGCGACGAGGCTGGACACCGCGAGCAGACCCTCGGACACGCGCCACGCGCCGAGGCCCAGGATGACGACGATCGCGAGTTGGATGCCGCCCCACGACACCGTCCACGCGACGGCGGTGGTCCGCACGGCGCGGATGGCGTGGTCGCGGGCCCCCTGCGCGTCGACGAGGATCTTGTCCCCCTGCCGCCGCTCGGCCCGGCTCGACTTCACGGTGCGGACCGCGCGCAGCGTGCCCTCGAGCGTCCCGCCGAGGCGGCCCATCGACTCCTGCGACGCCTGCTGCGCGGTCCCGATGCCCGGCAGCAGCACGGCCATGACGGCGCCGACGACGACGATCGCCGCGATGGTCGTGCCGAGCAGCACGAGGTCGAGCACCGCCATGAGGACGAGCGTCCCGATCAGCGACACGGTCCCGTTGACCAGGCTGACGAGGCTCGACGACGCGGCCTCGCGCAGCAGGACCGTGTCGGACGTGGTCCGCGTGACGAGCTCGCCGACGGGCCGGCGGGTGATCGCGGGGACGGTCGCGCGCAGGAAGTGGTCGACGAGCGAGCGACGGGCGTCGTAGACGATGCGCTCGGCGACGGTCCCCATGAGGATCCACTGCGCGAGGCCGACCGCGGAGCCGACGACGAGCAGCGCGAGCAGCACGCCGACGGGTGCCGCGAGGTCGCCCGACGCCGTGAGCGAGTCGAGGACCCACTTGGTGACCATCGGCGTCGCGAGGCCCATCGCGGTGGCGGCGAGGCCCAGGACCAGCCCGAGGGACAGCGAGCGCGCGTGCGGGCGGGCGAACGAGACCAGGATGCGCAGCCGCTCGCCGCGCGGGAGCTCGGGCTCGGCCGGTGTGGTCGTGGCGCCGGGAGGCGGGTCGGCGGTGTCCGGTGCGTCCGGGGTGTCGGTCGAGGGCGCGGTCGTCGGCGGCATGCGTCTAGTGGAACACTGGTGTTCCATCCCGGTCAACAGTGATTCCACTGTGGAACACGGTGCTACTGTCCGATCGTGAGCACGGACATCGCGAGCGGCGCGCGCGCCCGCACCCGGCGGGCCATCGTCGACGCCGCGATCCGCACCCTCGCGCAGGACGCCGGCGCGAGCCTCGGCCAGATCGCCGACGCCGCCGACGTCGGCCGCACCACGCTCCACCGCTACTTCCCCGAGCGCGGCGACCTGCTCGCCGCCGTCACCGAGGAGGCCGGCACGCGGCTCGCCGCCGTCGCCGACCGAGCGCGGCTCGACGACGGGCCCGGGCTCGACGCGATCCTGCGCGCGTGCCAGGAGTGCCTGCGCCTCGGCGACCTGCTGACGCTCGTCTTCACGGGCCTCGTGCCGCTCGAGGACTGCGACCTGGCCGACGGCTTCACGCACGCGCTCGACGCCGCCTGCACACGCGGGCTCGCCGACGGGTCGCTCGACACCCGGCTCACCGCCGCGTGGGTGCAGACCACCGTGTGGGCGTCGCTGTACGCCGCGTGGAGCGAGCTCGCGCAGGGCACCGCCGGCCCGCACGACGTCGTGACGCAGCTCCTGCTCACGGTCGGCAAGGGTCTCGCGGCACCCGACGCACCGCCGCGCTGACGGCCCACGCGGTCGGCACCCGGACACGGGAACGGCGGGGCGGGAGTGACGCCTCCCGCCCCGCCGTCGGGGACGCCGTCCCGCTCAGCGAGCGGGGACGGTCCAGGGCCGCGGCCTCACCGCGGCGCCCGGGTCACTGCGGCGAGAGCGTGAAGCTCGAGCCGCTCGCCGTCGGCTCCACGTCCAGGCGCTGCGCGGACAACGTGTGCGCGGCGCGCTGGTCGACGTAGACGCGGGCACCCGCCTCGGACACCACGTCGTCACCGGGCACGGGCGCGGCGACGAGCGCGAGCTCGAAGCCTCCCGCGTCCTGCTCGGCGATGCGCAGCCCGCCCGTCTCGTCGGGCAGGCCGGCCCGCTCCGTGAGGGTCCGGACGGCGGTGCAGGCGTTCTCGGTCAGGGTGAGCACAGGCGGCTCCTCTCGTGCCGGGGAACACCACCCCGTCGCGGTCGACCCGGGGGCCGTCCGACGCCGGGGCAGCGCTTGCGGACCTCTCCACCGTGGGTCGGACCGGCGCGCGGAGGCAAGTCGAGTCCCGCCCAGCGAGACCGTTCGCGACACGCCGGGCGTCCCGGTCGCACCATCCCGCGCGACCTCCTACGTTGCGCACCCGCCCCCTCGGACGCCGACCGCGACGGACCCCGGGTGCCGCGCCGGCGGACCGTCGGTACGGTCCACCCCATGCCCATCCCGCACTGGATCACCCGCGTGAACCGGGCCGTCACCAACCCGGTGATGGGGCTCTTCTCGGACCGGGTCCCGCCGCTCGCGACGCTGCACCACGTCGGTCGCTCGTCGGGCCGCCGCTACCGCACCCCCGTCATGGCGTTCCGGACGCCCCGCGGCGTCGTCGTCGCGCTCACCTACGGCCCGGACGTGCAGTGGCTGCACAACATCGACGCCGCCGGCGGGGCGCGCCTCGTCCGGGCCGGGCGGGTCCTCGTGCTCGACGACCCCGTCCGCCTGCGCCGCGACCTCGTCGAGGCCGGTCTGGTGGGTCGGCGGCAGGACGGGGGCCTCTACTGGCGCGAGCGCCTCACGGCCCACGACGAGGAGCCGGGCGCTCGCCCGGGCCCCGAGGACTCCTGGCTCTGACGCGCGGCCCCGGGCGTGCCGCTGCGCCCGCCCCGGCCGTCAGCCGATGTCGCCGACGGACTCCGTCAGGTGCACCTGGCCGTCCGCGAGCGTGTACTCGAGTCCGACGATCGCGCAGCGCCCCTCGGCGATGGCCTCGGCGAGCGACACCGAGTAGCCCTGCAGCATCTGCACCGTGTGCCGGACGTGCTCGTGGCCGAGCGTCGCGGCGTCGACGTTGCCGATGCCGCCCTCGCCCGCGAGGTTGACGATCGAGGGGATGACGCGGTCGACGACGGCCCGCACGAACCCGCGGGGGAGCGACCCCTCCTGCAGCGCGGCGGTCGCGGCGGCGACGGCCCCGCACGAGTCGTGGCCGAGGACGACGACGAGCGACGCGCCCAGCACCTCGACGCCGTACTCGATCGACCCGATGACGGTCGTGTCGAGCACGTGCCCGGCGGTGCGGACCACGAACACGTCGCCCAGGCCCTGGTCGAAGATGATCTCCGCCGCGACGCGCGAGTCCGAGCAGCCGAAGATCACGGCGAACGGGTGCTGGGCGGTGGAGACCTCGGTGCGGCGGTCGATGCCCTGCGACGGGTGCTCCATCTCGCCGCGCACGAAGCGGGCGTTCCCCTCACGCAGTGCGGACCAGGCTTCGGCGGGCGTCACGTTCGGCACGCCCGCCATCGTGGCAGCAACGCGCCCGAGCGGCAGCGCGTGACCGCCAGGCGGTCGCCCGTCACCCGCGCGGGATGACGCACTTGTGTAGCGGACCTGCGACAACAGGAGTAGGCAAGGTCATGGCGCGACGCTGCGCCGACGGGGGAGGTGGCTCGTGCGACGCCGGACGAGAGCGCTCGTGATGGTGGCGGCGGTCGGTCTGCTCGCGCCGCTCGCGGCGTGCGCGGCCGAGTCCGGTCCGCCCGTGCTCACGTGGTACATCAACCCGGACGACGGCGGTCAGGCGGAGATCGCGAGCCGCTGCACCGACGAGGCCGGTGGCGAGTACCGGATCGAGGTCTCGGTGCTGCCGCGCGACGCCGCGTCGCAGCGCGAGCAGCTCGCGCGCCGCCTCGCGGCGAAGGACACGTCGATCGACCTCATGAGCCTCGACCCGCCGTTCATCCCGGAGCTCGCCGAGCCCGGGTTCCTCGCGCCGATCCCGGACGACGTCGCGCAGCGCGTCTCGCAGGACGTCGTGCAGGGCGCGCTCGACGGCGCGACGTGGGGGGACGAGCTCGTCACGGTCCCGTTCTGGGCGAACACGCAGCTGCTCTGGTACCGCAAGTCGGTCGCTCAGGCCGCGGGCCTCGATCCCGCGACGGCACCCGTGACGTGGCAGCAGATCATGGAGGCGTCGAAGTCCCAGGACAAGTACCTGAGCGTGCAGGGCGCCAAGGCCGAGTCGCTCACCGTCTGGATCAACGCGCTGGTCGAGTCAGCGGGCGGGCAGATCCTCGAGAACCCCGAGGCACCGGCCGACGAGCTCACGCTCGGGCTCGACTCCGACGCGGGCCGCGCCGCCGCGGAGATCATCGGCACGATCGGCAAGGACAACCTGGCCGGACCGGCGCTGCCGACCGAGGACGAGAACGCGTCGATGACGATCTTCCAGGGGGACCGCGGCTCGTTCATGGTCAACTGGCCGTTCGTCTGGCCCGCGACCAAGGCGGGCGTCGAGGACGGCGCGATCGAGCAGTCCGTGCTCGACGACATCGGCTGGGCCCTGTACCCGCAGGTCGACGAGGCGCAGGAGTCCCGGCCGCCGTACGGCGGGATCAACCTCGGCGTCGGCGCGTTCAGCCGGTACGTCGACCAGGCGTTCGCCGCGGCCGAGTGCATCGTGCAGCCCGAGAACCAGGTCTACTACTTCGTCGAGAACGGCAACCCGCCGTCCAACACGACGGCGTTCGACGACCCGCAGGTGATCGAGGCGTTCCCGATGGCCCCCGTCATCCGCCAGTCGCTCGAGCAGGCCGCGCCGCGACCGCAGACGCCCTACTACAACGAGGTGTCGTCCGGTCTGCAGGAGACGTGGCACCCGCCGTCGTCGGTGAACCCCGACACGACGCCGCAGAAGTCCACCGACTTCATCACCGCGGTCCTCCGCGGCGACCAGCTGCTGTGAGAGGGGAGGGGTCATGACGAGCCAGGCGACCGCCCCCGCGGCGGCAGAGATCCGCGGCACGGCCGGGCGACCCGCGAAGGCGCTGCGGTCCGACCGCGCACGGGCCGAGGCGCGGCTCGGCTGGTACCTCGCGGGACCGGCGTTCGTCGTCATGCTGGCGGTGACGCTGTACCCGATCCTGCAGGCGACGTACGACTCGCTGTTCCGGTACCGGCTCACCGCCCCCGACGACCGCACCTTCGTCGGGCTGGCCAACTACGGCGTCGTGCTGTCGGACGCGGTGTGGTGGCAGGCGTTCGGCGTGACCGTGCTCATCACGGTGGTCACCGTGGCGGTCGAGCTCGTCCTCGGGTTCGCGCTCGCGCTCGTCATGCACCGCGCGATCAAGAGCCTCCGCGGGCTGCTGCGGACCGCGATCCTCGTGCCCTACGGCATCATCACCGTCGTCTCCGCGTTCGCGTGGTTCTACGCGTTCGACATCAACTCCGGCTACGTCAACACGTGGTTCGACTGGGTGCCCGGCATCAACGAGGACCTCAACTGGTTCGCCCAGTTCGGCACCGCGATCTTCGTCATCATCGCCTCGGAGATCTGGAAGACGACGCCGTTCATCTCGCTGCTGCTCCTGGCGGGTCTGGCGCAGGTGCCCGGCGAGCTCGACGAGGCCGCCGAGGTCGACGGCGCGACGTGGTGGCAGCGCCTGCGACGCGTCACGCTGCCGAACATGAAGGCCGCGATCATGGTCGCCGTCCTGTTCCGGGCCCTCGACGCGTTCCGCATCTTCGACAACGTCTTCATCATGACCAACGGCTCCGCGGGCACGACGGTGCTGTCGCTGCTGGCCTACCGGACGTCCATCGGGAGACTCGAGATCGGCCTCGGGTCCGCGATCTCGGTGCTGCTGTTCCTCGCGGTGATCGGGATCTGCTGGATCGCGATCAAGCTCTTCAAGGTCGATCTCGCCGGTGCGAGGGGGGAGAGCTGATGAGCGCCCTGTCCACCCGCATGAAGGTCGCCTGGGCCGTCATCACGGTCCTCGTGCTGACCTACGCGCTGTTCCCCGTGCTGTCGATCATGGCGACGTCGTTCAAGCTGCCCAGCGAGCTCAACACCGGCACGTTCCTCCCGTCGCAGTGGACGTGGACGAACTACAACGAGATCCTCGGGCCCGACGGGTCCGCCCGGGACCTGTTCCTGCCGGCGCTGCGCAACTCGATCGGCATCTCGCTCATCGCCACGGCCATCGCCGTCGTCCTCGCCACGCTCGCGGCCTACGCGATCGCGCGGCTCGACTTCCCCGGCAAGCGGCTCATCCTCACGACCGCGCTGGGCGTCTCGATCTTCCCCGTCATCTCGATCGTCACGCCGCTGTTCAACCTGTGGCGCAACATCGGCCTGTACGACACGTGGGCGGGCCTGATCATCCCGTACCTGTCCCTCACGCTCCCGATCTCCATCTGGACGCTCGCCGCGTTCTTCCGGCAGATCCCCTGGGAGCTCGAGCAGGCCGCGCAGGTCGACGGCGCGACCAACTGGCAGGCGTTCCGCAAGGCGATCGTGCCGCTCGCCGCACCCGGCGTGTTCACCACCGCGCTCATCGCGTTCTTCATCGCGTGGAACGACTTCGTCTACGGCATCTCGCTCACCTCGACGAGCCGCGCCCGCCCCGTGCCCGCGGCCCTCGCGTTCTTCACCGGCGCCTCCCAGTTCGAGGAGCCGACCGGTGCCATCTCCGCCGCGGCGGTGATCGTCACGATCCCCGTCGTCATCCTCGTGCTGCTGTTCCAGCGCCAGATCGTCGCGGGCCTGACCCAGGGCGCGGTCAAGGGCTGACCCGAAGGAGACCTCCATGGCTGCGATCACCCTCACCGACATCCAGAAGCGCTACCCCGACGGCTTCCACGCCGTGAAGGGCGTCAGCCTCGACATCGCCGACGGCGAGTTCGTCATCCTCGTGGGCCCGTCCGGCTGCGGGAAGTCGACGCTGCTGCGGATGATCGTCGGGCTCGAGGACATCACCGACGGCGAGCTGAAGATCGGCGGCGAGCGCGTCAACGAGAAGGCGCCCCGCGACCGCCAGCTCGCGATGGTGTTCCAGAACTACGCGCTCTACCCGCACCTCACGGTGGCCGAGAACATCGCGTTCCCGCTGCGGCTCACCAAGGGCCAGTTCACCGAGGCGCAGATCCGGGAGAAGGTCAGGTTCGCCGCCGAGACGCTCGAGCTGCAGGACCACCTCGAGCGCAAGCCCGCGAACCTGTCCGGCGGGCAGCGGCAGCGTGTCGCGATGGGCCGCGCGATCGTCCGCGACGCGCGCGCGTTCCTCTTCGACGAGCCGCTGTCCAACCTCGACGCCAAGCTCCGCGGCCAGATGCGCACCGAGATCGCCCGCATGCAGCGCCGCATGGGCACGACCACCGTGTACGTCACGCACGACCAGACCGAGGCGATGACGCTCGGCGACCGGGTCGCCGTCCTCCGCAAGGGGGAGCTGCAGCAGGTCGCGTCGCCGCGCGCCCTCTACGAGCACCCCGTCAACCTGTTCGTCGCCGGGTTCATCGGCTCGCCGCCCATGAACTTCGTGCCCGGCGAGCTCTCCGGCGACACCCTGAGCCTGCCCTTCGCCGACGTGCCGCTCACCGACGACCTGCGGGGCCGGATCGGGTCGCGCCAGCTCGTGATCGTCGGCATCCGGCCGGAGCACTTCGAGGACGGCACCGTCGCGCAGCGGCAGGGTCGCACCGGCGGCGTCACGTTCGAGGCGGACGTCGACGTCACCGAGTGGCTGGGCTCCGACCTGTTCGCCTACATCCCGTTCGAGACGCACGAGTCCGTGCGCGGCAAGCTCGAGGAGCTCGACCGGGACCTCGACGGCGAGGGCCTGCGCACGCAGCTCGTCGTGGCGCTCGCGTCCGACTCCCGCGTCCGCGACGGCGACCGGGCCTCGCTGTGGTTCGACGCGTCGAAGATCCTCGTGTTCGACCCCGAGACGGGCGACAACCTCACCTTCGACGAGCGTGAGGCGAAGGCGATCGACGAGCAGAACGAGCAGGACCGCAAGGCGTCGCTCGAGCGGGCCCACGCGCGCGAGCAGCGCGACCGGGAGCGCACGAAGACCGCCTGACTGCGCGCAAGGCCCGCTCGGACCTTCTCATGACGAGGGATTGCCGTATCTTCCGCAAGCCGCGACAAGCGTGTTTCGGGTGCATGCGGTGCCTGCAAGCGGCTCCATTCGGACCGCCGGCGAGCGTACTTCTGCGGCTGGGCAATTCGAGGTCATAAACCGAGAACAGAGCACGGTCTCGGTCGTCGGTCGTCGGTCGTCGGTCGTCGGTTGTCGTCGTTGGTCGGGGGGGGAGGGTGGCGCCAGCCATCGCGGAGCGAGGCCGTAGGCGCTTTGACGCCGGGACGGTCAACGGCAGGACGACCGGTGATCAGTGCGTCGCCGGGCGCTCGGAGTGGCGGAAGTAGGCGGTGGTGGCGGTTCCGGATGTCCTTCGGGCCGCCTTCGTCGCGGGTCGGTTGGACGGGCGGGGCGCGCGAAGCGAGTCCGCGAGCGGAGCGCGGGCCCGGCCCGCGAGGCCGACCCCGCGCGAGGGGGCCGCGCGCCTCGAGGCAGTACGGAAGGCGCTCGCAAGCCTCGAAGGCGCGACGGCCGGCACGCGACGGCGAGGCGTCGATCGAGGCGCTCTGCACGGTACATTCGGGCATCAACGCCGCCGTCGGCCCGTTCCGTTGACGTGCCTTGCGGTTCGCCGATAGGCAAGTCGCCACCCCTTCGGGCACTCGCTGCATCAAGTCGAAGCACCGTAGCCGCTGACCAGACAATCGCGCAGAATGGCCCGTCCCTTATGGCGATCTACCCTGAACTGAGACTCGCGATCGACGCATGGCGTGCGGAGGCGCTCCCCCTTATAGCAAGCTACGACGGCCGTCCGATCGCTGTTGTGCAGGATCCCTGGCGCGTCATCGAGCAGAGCGAGCAAACAGCGACCATTTCACGGGCCTCAAGGCCGCCTGCAGTCCGAATGCCGCCCGAACTAATGGCTGAATTCGGACGTCTGGCAACCTGGGCCAAGGTGCGCGAGGAGATCGCGAAAGTCGTTGACCTCACCGGTGCCAATCTCGCGGGCGTGGACGATCGCGAGCTCAACGCGGCCGCGAAGCTTCTCCCGCCGCCGGGGGCTGACGTTGAGGGGTCTCTGGATGAAGTATTCGAAGAGTTCTACGAACAGTTCGAAGAGTTCCTCGCTGAGCCGCGTCCTCAATTGTCGATATGGGTGTTGCCCACCTCACCCGCGGCGGCGATCGACTTAGAGGATGGAATCCAATTCGACCGACTAGAACCGACCGAGTTGGCGGTTGCACTGAACCTTGGGGTAGTGCGCGTCGGCAGCGCTTCGCGGATCGTGGTTTCTGATTTCCAATGGACATTTGGATGCATTCGACATTCCCACAGGACACTGTTCGATTTCGACGAAGACGCGACTTTGATTCCAATCGACGAAGCGATTGATGCGGTTCTTGCGCTGACGTCACCTAGGCCTATCGCCACCCTTGGGACATTCTCGGTGGCTAAAGACTGGCTGTTTGGCGGCATGGGGCGGTCGTACCAACAAGCGGTTCGTGAGACGTCCAGCCATACGGTCAGCACTGTCTCGGGTGAGCGAGTTGCGAAAGTCTGGCGTCTCGTCAGATCGCCTGCGCTTCCTCGACCAATCCGCCTCGCACTGCGGCGACTCAGGCACTCTCCCATGCGAACTCATCCCGAAGATGAGCTTCTCGACCTCATGATTGCGGCGGAAGCGCTGTATCTCGGTGGGGCAGAGCAGGGTGAACTATCGCACCAATTGAGCTTGAGGGCGGCGCTGTGGGCGCCTGAGGACGGGATTGTTGGTCGGCGGGAGACGCGAGCGCTGATGAAGAAGGCCTACTCGCTTCGCAGCCAGATAGCCCATGGCCGAGCCGTGGATTTAGAGAAGCAATTCGAGGTGTTTCGTAATAGATACGACTACTGGGAAATAGTCTGGCTCGTGCGACAGGTCCTTTCGGTCGCCTGCGAAAAGGCGCTCCGCGCGCCCGCATGGCCGCCAGACTGGGAGGCCATGCTGTTCCCCGACGCGGCAACAGACCCTTAGGAGAGCGGAGCGGGCGAGGAACGCGAGGGCTCACCGCTTCGACAGGTGCGGGGGGTACGGCAGACGAGCGTCCGCTCGGACACCGTGTCGCCTGGTGGGCGCGGGTTACGGATGGAGCGGCCTCGAGCAATCGACCCCTGAACGAGTGAGGCGCGGCCGGTCGTCGCCCGCGGGCGGTTCCGCGACGGTCAGCCGTCAGGCGTCGAGCTCGGCCGACGTCGGGGGGTTCGCGCCCGGGCGCGACACGGTGATCGCGGCGATGCGCGCGCAGCGCTCGAGCACGCGCTCGACCGTCGCCGCGTCCACGTCGCGCAGGGCCTCCCGACGGTCCGCGCCCAGCAGCCCGGCGGACCACAGCCCGTCGATGAGCCCGCCCATGAACGAGTCGCCCGCGCCGACGGTGTCCGCGACCTGGACCTTCGGTGCCGGGACCGTGAGGCGTGCCCCCGCCGACGTGCTCGCGAACGCGCCCTCGCCGCCGTGCGTCACGACCACGAGCGCGGGGCCGGACCGGCTCCACTCCTCGGCGATCTCCGCGGGCGCGACACCCGGGTGCAGCCACGCGAGGTCCTCGTCGCTGACCTTGACCACGTCCGCCAGCCGCACGAGCGCGTCGACGTACGGCTGCGCGTGCGCGGGCGAGCCCATGAGGGCCGGGCGCAGGTTCGGGTCGTAGGTGATCGTCGACGTGCCCTGGCGCCGCGACACCTCGTGCGCGACGCGCGCGCCGCCCGGCTGCAGCACCGCCGCGATCGACCCCGTGTGCACGACGACCGGGTCACCCGCGGGCTCGTCCCAGGACGTCGGCAGGTCCCACTCGAGGTCGAACTCGTACGTCGCGACGCCCTGCGCGTCGAGGTGCGCGGTCGCGACGGGCGTGCGCGCGGGCGACCGGTCGCCCTGCAGCACGCGCACGTGCGACGCCTCCAGGTGCCGGCGGACTGCGTCACCCTCCGCGTCGAGCCCGAGCCAGGTGAGCAGGTCGACCTCGCGCCCCAGCCGCC
>NZ_JAAXOY010000410.1 GCF_012396155.1 Cellulomonas septica
TAGCCGACGCGGTGCCAGGGGGCGGACGGGCCGAGCGGTGCGCCGAACAGGCGCACGCTGCCCGCGCTGGTCGGCACGACGCCGAGCAGCGCGCGGACGAGCGTGGACTTGCCGGACCCGTTGGCGCCGAGCAGCGCGAGGACCTGGCCGGGCTCGACCGCGAGGTCGACGCCGGCGAGGATGCGGCGGCCGCCGAGCGTGACGTCGAGACCCGTCGCCTCGACGGCGAGCGGTGGGGTGGTGCCAGAGGTCACGAGCAGGACAATGCCACGCGCAGCGCCTCGAGGTTGTCCTCGGCGACGGAGAAGTAGTCCGCGTCCTCGTCCGCGAGCCCCTCGATGGGGTCGAGCACCGCGGTGTCGACGCCGAGGTCGGCGGCGAGCGTCTCGGCGACCTTGGGGCTGACGAGCGTCTCGAAGAAGATCGTCGTGACGCCCTCCTGCTCGACGACGTCGGACACCTCGGCGAGGCGCGCGGGCGACGGCTCGGCCTCGGGGTCGATCCCGGAGATCCCGACCTCGTGCAGGTCGTACCGGTCGGCGAGGTAGCCGAACGCGGTGTGCGAGGTGACGAACGTGCGGATCGAGCACTCCGCGAGGCCGGCCTGGTACGCCTCGTCGAGCGCGGTGAACCGCTCGGTGAGCGCGGCCGCGTTGGCGGCGAACTCGTCGGCGCCGTCGGGGTCGAGCTCCGTCAGCTGGGCGGCGACCGCGTCGGCGACGGCGGGGATGCGGCTGGGGTCGAGCCAGAAGTGCGGGTCGAGCCCGCCGTGGTCGTGCTCGTCGCCCTCCTCGTGCTCGTGCTCGTGGCCCTCGTCGGACATCAGCGACGTGACGTCGGCGGCGTCGAGGACGTGCGCGGGTGCGGTCTGCGCGACGGCGTCGTCGACGGCGGCCTGGAAGCCCGACAGGTAGACGACGAGGTCGGCGGTGTCGAGGTGCGACACCTGGGCGGGGGAGAGCTCGACGTCGTGCGGCTCGGCCCCGGGCGGCGTCAGCGACTCGACGCTCACGCGGTCGCCGCCGACCTGCTGCGCGACCATCTGCAGCGGGTAGAACGAGGCGAGCACGTGCACGGTGTCGTCGTCCGCGGCGGCGGTCGACCCGCACCCGGCGAGCAGAGCGGGCAGCGCGAGGGCGGGCACGAGGAGCAGGGGGCGCCGGGGGCGGGCGAAGAGCATGACGATCATTCTCAGTTGGACGAGAACCGTTGTCAAAAACGCCGTGCGGCGCGTCGCCCCGGGGCCGGTAGCCTGGGGACTCGTCTGCCGTGGCACCCGCCCCGGCCCCCACCGCCCGCGACACCCAGCCGTGGGCGCCTCACGCACTGGAGTGATCGCTCGTGGCCGCACCTTCCCGTCTGGACGCCGTCGTCTCCCTGGCCAAGCGCCGTGGCTTCGTGTTCCCCAGCGGTGAGATCTACGGAGGCACGCGCTCCGCGTGGGACTACGGCCCGCTCGGCGTCGAGCTCAAGGAGAACATCAAGCGCCAGTGGTGGCGGGCGATGGTCACGCGTCGCGACGACATCGTCGGCCTCGACTCGTCCGTGATCCTGCCCCGCCAGGTGTGGGTCGCCTCGGGCCACGTCGGCGTCTTCACCGACCCGCTCACCGAGTGCCTCTCGTGCCACAAGCGGTTCCGCGAGGACCAGATGATCGAGGAGTTCGAGGAGCGCAAGGGCCGCGCGCCCGAGGGTGGCCTCGCCGAGATCGCCTGCCCGAACTGCGGCACGCGCGGCCAGTGGACCGAGCCGCGCGACTTCAACATGATGCTCAAGACGTACCTCGGCCCCGTCGAGGACGAGTCCGGCCTGCACTACCTGCGGCCCGAGACCGCGCAGGGCATCTTCGTGAACTTCCAGAACGTGCTCACCGCCTCGCGCAAGAAGCCGCCGTTCGGCATCGGCCAGATCGGCAAGTCGTTCCGCAACGAGATCACGCCCGGCAACTTCATCTTCCGCACGCGCGAGTTCGAGCAGATGGAGATGGAGTTCTTCGTCGAGCCCGGCACCGACGAGACCTGGCACCAGTACTGGATCGACACGCGCACCGACTGGTACGTCGACCTCGGCATCAGCCGCGACAACCTGCGTCTCTACGAGCACCCCGCCGAGAAGCTCTCGCACTACTCGAAGCGCACCGTCGACATCGAGTACCGGTTCGGCTTCCAGGGCAGCGAGTGGGGCGAGCTCGAGGGCATCGCGAACCGCACCGACTTCGACCTGTCGACGCACTCGCAGCACTCGGGCCAGGACCTGTCGTACTTCGACCAGGCCAAGAACGAGCGCTACGTGCCGTACGTCATCGAGCCCGCCGCGGGCCTCACGCGCTCGCTCATGGCGTTCCTCGTCGAGTCGTACACCGTCGACCAGGCGGCCAACACTAAGGGCGGCGTCGACGAGCGCGTCGTGCTCAAGCTCGACCACCGCCTCGCGCCCGTCAAGGCCGCGGTCCTGCCGCTGTCCCGCAACGAGCAGCTCTCCCCGAAGGCACGCGACCTCGCCGCCGAGCTCCGCCAGCACTGGAACGTCGACTTCGACGACGCCCAGGCGATCGGCCGTCGCTACCGCCGCCAGGACGAGATCGGCACGCCGTTCTGCATCACGGTCGACTTCGACACGCTCGAGGACCAGGCCGTGACCATCCGGCACCGCGACGACATGACGCAGGAGCGCGTCGCGCTCGACAAGGTCGCCGGCTACCTCGCGCAGCACCTGATCGGCGCCTGACCTCAGCACCGTCGTCGTCGGGGTGGTCGTCGGAGCAGTCCGCGGCCACCCCGACGCACGTCACGCCGGGGGCCGCGCCATCAGCTCCTCGACGTCGGCGAGCTCCTCGGCCCCGATGACGCACTCCCGCGGCGAGTCCGCGCTCGCGCAGCCGACGGTCCCGTCCGCGGCCCCGAACGCGACGCCGCTCGTCGTGTCGGTCAGCCCGGACCCGCGCAGGTCGGGGAACACGAGCACGTACCAGGAACGGTCGTCGTCCGGCAGCCGGAACGTCGGCACCTCGAACGCGTGCGTCCCGCGGCCGAACCCGCTGAGGACCGTGTAGAAGACGCGGGCGTCCGCGAACCGTGCGGGTACGGAACCGACCTGGACGAGCGCCTCGCCGCCGACGAAGCCGGTCGCGCCGGCGGCGTCCGGCGCGTCGGCGAGGAGCGCCGTCGGGCCGACCACGACGGTGCCCGACGCGTCCACGACCTCCG
>NZ_JAAXOY010000411.1 GCF_012396155.1 Cellulomonas septica
GTCCCGCCGCCGCGACGCGCGTCGCCGCAGACGCCGAGGGCGCGCCACCCGGGCAGGGGTGGCGCGCCCTCGGTCCGCCGGGGCGGACAGGTGGTGCGGCGGGTCAGACGGACGTGACGACGAGCGCCACGTTGTGGCCGCCGAACCCGAACGAGTTGTTGATCGCGGCGATCTGCCCGTCTGGCAGCGCGCGCGGCTTGTCGCGCACGAGGTCGAGCACGAGCTCCGGGTCGGGGTCGTCGACGTTGATCGTCGGCGGCGCCTGCCGGTCGTGCAGCGCGAGGATCGTGAACACCGACTCGAGCGCGCCCGCGCCGCCGAGCAGGTGCCCGGTCATCGACTTCGTCGCCGACAGGGCGACGTGGTCCGCCTCGTCGCCGAGCACGCCGCGGATGCTGCGCGCCTCGATGAGGTCGCCGACCACCGTCGAGGTCGCGTGCGCGTTGACGTGCACGATGTCGCGGTGCGAGACGCCCGCCTCCTGCAGCGCGGAGCGCATGGCGCGGATCTGGCCGTCGCCCGAGGGCTCGGGGGACGTGATGTGGTAGCCGTCGGCGGACAGTCCGACACCGGCGATGCGCGCGTACACGCGGGCGCCGCGCGCGGCCGCGTGCTCGGCGCTCTCCAGCACGACGATGCCCGCGCCCTCGCCGACGACGAAGCCGTCCCGGGCGGTGTCGTACGGGCGCGACGCGCGCTGCGGGTCGTCGTTGCGCTGCGACAGCGTGCGCGACGCGGCGAACGCGCCGATCGGCATGGGGTGGATCGGGGCCTCGGTGCCGCCCGCGACGACGACGTCGGCGCGACCCGAACGGATCATCTCGACGCCGTACCCGATCGCCTCGGCACCCGACGCGCACGCCGAGACGAGCGCGTGCGCACCGGCGCGGGCGCCCAGGTCGAGCGACACGAACGCGACGGGGGAGTTCGGCATGAGCATGGGCACCGTCATCGGCAGCATGCGCCGAGCGCCCTTCTCACGGAGCGTGTCCCAGCCGTCGAGCATCGTCCAGATGCCGCCGATGCCGGACGACACCACGGCACCGAGCCGCTCGCCGTCGACCTCGGGAGAGCCCGCGTCGGCCCACGCCTCGCGCGCCGCGATCACGGCGTACTGCGCGGTGGGGTCCATCTTCTTGAGCTCGGGACGCGGCAGGACGTCCGCGGGCGCGACCTTGATGGTCGCGGCGAACGAGACGGGGATGCCGTAGGTCTCGGCCCAGTCGTTGTCGAGGGTGCGGGCCCCGGACTCACCGGCGAGGGCGGCGGCCCACGTCGAGGGCACGTCCCCGCCGAGCGGCGTGGTGGCGCCGAGTCCGGTGACGACGACGTCGGTTGCGTGGCTCATCGGTGCTCCTGGTGGCGATGGGGGTGGCCCGTCCCGGCGCCGGCGGCGGTGCGGCCGCGGCGGCGCCGGGACGGTGCCCGGGTCACGGCAGGCTCAGGACTGCGCGCCCGCGATGAACGAGACGGCGTCGCCCACGGTCGTGAGGTTCTTGACCTCGTCGTCGGGGATGCGCACGTCGAACTTCTCCTCGGCGAGCGTGACGATCGTCATCATCGACAGCGAGTCGATGTCGAGGTCGTCGGTGAAGGACTTCTCCGGCAGGACCGAGTCGGCGGGCAGGCCCGTCTCCTCGCTCACGATCTCGGCCAGACCGGCCAGGATCTCCTGCTCGCTGTACGCCATGGTGTCTCCTCTGGTGACTGCTGGAAGGGTCGGACGAACGGTACAGCCCAAGGGTGGACCGCTCCCCGGGGGCGGGGCGGGCCCGACGAGCGCCGGGCCGCGGTGGATCAGGGCAGGACCACGACCTGCGCGGCGTAGACCAGGCCGGCGCCGAAGCCGATCTGCAGCGCGAGCGCGCCGCTGGGGACCTGGCCCTCGCGCAGCAGACGCTCGGTCGCGAGCGGGATCGACGCGGCGGACGTGTTGCCGGTGTCGGCGATGTCGCGGCCGACGACCACCGACTCGGGCAGCTTGAGCTGCTTGATCATCTGGTCGATGATCCGCATGTTCGCCTGGTGGGGGATGAACGCCTCGATGTCGTCGGCGGTCACGCCCGCGGCGTCGAGGGCCTTCTGCGCGACGGGCGCCATCTGCCACACGGCCCACTTGAAGACCGACTGGCCCTCCTGGCGCAGGGTCGGCCAGCCGGCACCCTCGTCGCGCGTCGCGAGCCACGAGTGCGTCTGGCGGATCGCCTGCGCCTGACCGCCGTCGGAGCCCCAGACCGTCGGCCCGACGCCGGGCGTGTCGGACGGACCGATCACGACCGCGCCCGCGCCGTCGCCGAGCAGGAAGGAGATGGTGCGGTCCGTCGGGTCGACGAACTCGCTCATCTTCTCGGCGCCGATGACGAGCACGTGGCGCGCGGTGCCGGCACGGACCAGCGCGTCGGCCTGGCCGATGCCGTAGCAGTAGCCCGCGCACGCGGCGGAGATGTCGAACGCCGCGGCGGGCGTCGCGCCGATGCGGTCCGCGACGATCGCGGCGCCCGCGGGCGTCTGGTGGAAGTAGGTGACGGTCGAGAGGATGACGGCATCGATGTCGGCGCCCGTCAGGCCCGCGTTCTCGAGCGCGGCGCGCGCGGCGCCCTCGGCCAGGTCGAGCACGTCGGTGCCCTCGCCCGCGCGGCGGCGCGTGACGATGCCCGTGCGCTGGCGGATCCACTCGTCCGAGGAGTCGATGGGGCCGACGAGGTCGTCGTTCGGGACGACGCGCTCGCCGCGCACGCCTCCGATGCCGAGGATCCGGGTGTGGGCCGGTCCGGTGGCCTGCGTCAGGGTGGGTCGGGTCACGACGGCTGCTCCTGGGTTGCGGTGGTGCCCTCGGGCGTGGACGCGGACGCGGCGCCGTGGCGGCGCACGAGGTCGCGTGCGGCGTCGAGGTCGGCCGGCGTCTTGACGGCGACCGTCTCGATCCCCGGCAGCGTACGCCGCGCGAGGCCCGTGAGGACCCCGCCCGGGGCGACCTCGAGCAGGCCGGTCACGCCGAGCGCGAGCAGCGTCTCCTGGCAGAGGTCCCAGCGGACGGGGTTGGCCACCTGGGCGACGATCAGCTCGAGCGCGCGAGCGCCGTCGGGGACGACGCTGCCGTCGGAGTTGGTGAGCAGCGGCACGACCGGGTCGCCGGGCGTGATCCCGTCGGCCGCGGCGCGCAGCTCGGCGACGGCCGGTTCCATGACCTGCGTGTGGAACGCGCCGGCGACCTGCAGCGGCACGACCCGTGCGCGCGCGGGCGGCGCG
>NZ_JAAXOY010000412.1 GCF_012396155.1 Cellulomonas septica
CTCGGGCGCACGCCCCCCGGCAGGCGCGGGGCCGCCGGGGCGTCCGGCGCGGGCCGCGTGACGAGCCCGATCTCGAAGACCGCGAGGTCGCTCTGGCCGCGACCGACGTTGCGACGCGCCGCGTCGAGCAGCGTCACCAGCAGGTTCGTCCGCAGGTAGGGGTGCGACTCCGCGAGCGGGTTCACGAGCCGGACGGCACGGCGACGGTCGTCGTCCTCCGGCAGCGCGAGCGCGTCCAGCTGCTCCGTCGAGACGAACGGGTACGTCAGCACCTCGACGAAGCCCGCCTCGGCGAGCGCCCGCGCGACCGAGCGGCGGGTCCGCTGGCCTGCGGTCAGGCCGCGACCGGCGGGGGCGACGGGCAGCGTCGACGGGATCGCGTCGTAGCCGCGCAGGCGCGCGACCTCCTCGACGAGGTCCACCGGCACCACCAGGTCGGGACGCCACGACGGCACCCGCACCGCGAGCGCGTCGTCGCCCGCGTCGGACACCTCGGCGCCGATCTGGGTGAGCACGTCGCGCACCTCGTCGGCCGTGTACGGCACGCCGACGAGGCGACCGGGCAGGTCGACGGGCAGCGTGATCGTCGGCGGCTCGGCCGTGCGGTCCACGTCGGTGAGCGCCGCGTCCGGGACGCCACCGCCGTGCTCGACGAGCAGCTCCACGACCCGGGCGACCGCGACGCGCGGCAGCTGCGGGTCGACGCCGCGCTCGTACCGCTTGGCGGCCTCGCTCGACAGCTTGTGCCGCCGCGAGGTGCGCGCGACCGTGACCGGGTCCCAGTGCGCTGCCTCGACCAGCACGTCGACGGTGTCCGGCCCGACCTCGCTGTCCCCGCCACCCATCACGCCCGCGAGCCCGATGATCCGCGCGGCACGCGCACCCTCGGGGCTGTCGGTGACCAGCAAGTCCTCGGGGTCGAGCGCGCGGTCCACGCCGTCGAGCGTGAGCAGGCGCTCGCCCGCACGCGCGCGCCGCACCACGATCGGCTCGGCGACCTTGGCCAGGTCGTACGCGTGCAGCGGCTGACCGAGGTCGAGCATGACGTAGTTCGTCGCGTCGACGGCCAGACCGATCGGGCGCATGCCCGCCTGCGTGAGCCGGCGCTGCATCCACTGCGGCGACGGGGCGTCCGCCCGGACCCCGCGCACGACCTGCGCGACGAACCGGTCCGAGCCGGGCACGCCGTGGATCGGCGCGTCGTCCTCGAGGTCGACGGCGACGCCGCCGGACACGGGCTCGCGCTGCTCGGGCGTGGTCAGACCGCGGTCGGTGAACGTCGCACCCGTGGAGTGCGCGTACTCCCGCGCGACGCCCCGCATCGAGAACGCGTACCCGCGGTCGGGCGTCACGTTGATCTCGAGCACCTCGTCGCCGAGGCCGAGCAGCTCGCGCGCGTCCGTGCCGACGGGCACGTCGAGGCCGAGCGTCGACAGCACGATGATGCCCGCGTGGTCCTCGCCGAGGCCGAGCTCGCGCGCCGAGCAGATCATGCCGTCCGACACGTGGCCGTACGTCTTGCGCGACGCGATCGGGAACGGCCCGGGCAGCACCGCGCCCGGGAGCGCGACGACGACCTTGTCGCCCACGTCGAAGTTGTGCGCGCCGCACACGATGCCCCGCGGAGCACCGCCGGGCTCGTTGTGCTCGGCGCCCACGTCGACGCGGCACCAGTTGATCGTCTTGCCGTTCTTCTGCGGCTCGGGCGTGCGCTCGACGACCTCGCCGACCACGAGCGGGCCCGTCACGGCGGCGGCGTGGATCGCCTCCTCCTCGAGCCCGACGCGCACGAGGTCGGCGGCGAGCTGCTCGGCCGTGAGGCCGGCGGGCAGGTCGACGTGGTCGGCGAGCCACGTCAGGGGAACGCGGGGCATCAGATCTCCGTCCCGAACTGCGTGGAGAAGCGCACGTCGCCCTCCACCATGTCGTGCATGTCGGCGATGCCGTGGCGCAGCATCAGGGTCCGCTCGATGCCCATGCCGAAGGCGAAGCCCGAGTAGACGTCGGGGTCGACGCCGCACGCCCGCAGGACGTTCGGGTTGACCATGCCGCAGCCGCCCCACTCGATCCAGCCCGGACCGCCCTTCTTCTGCGGGAACCACAGGTCCATCTCGGCGGACGGCTCCGTGAACGGGAAGAACGACGGCCGCAGACGCGTGCGCGCCTCGGGGCCGAAGATCGCCCGCGCGAAGTGGTCGAGCGTGCCCTTGAGGTGCGCCATCGTCAGGCCCTTGTCGACCGCGAGGCCCTCGACCTGGTGGAACACGGGCGTGTGCGTCGCGTCGAGCGCGTCCGTGCGGAACACCTTGCCGGGACACGCGATGTACACGGGCAGGTCACGCTCGAGCAGCGTGCGCGCCTGCACCGGCGACGTGTGCGTGCGCAGCACGAGCCCGGACTCCGGCGGGTCGACGAAGAACGTGTCCTGCATCTGCCGCGCGGGGTGGTCGACGCCGAAGTTCAGCGCGTCGAAGTTGAACCACTCCGACTCGAGCTCGGGGCCCTCGGCGATCTCCCAGCCCATCGCCACGAAGATGTCCGCGATGCGCTCCTGCAGCGTCTCCAGCGGGTGCCGCGCACCACGCGGGCGCCGGTCGACGGGCAGCGTGACGTCGACGGTCTCCTCGACGAGCACGCGCGCGTCACGCTCCGCCTCGAGCTGCGTCTGCCGCTCCGCGAGCGCCTGCTGCAGCCGCCCGCGGGCACCGCCCAGCAGCCGGCCCGCGACGCCCTTCTCGGCGGGCGCGAGTCCGCCGATCGCACGGTTCGCGAGCGCGATCGCGCTGTGCTCACCGAGGTGCGCGAGGCGTGCGGACTTGAGCTCGTCGAGGTCGCCGGCCGCCGTGAACGCGGCCAGGGCCGCCTTCACCGCGAGGTCGACGCCCGCCTCGTCGAGCGGGGACAGGGGTGTGTCGGTCATGCGGACCTTCCAGGGGAGAAGCCGGAGCCCGCGTCCGCGCCACGGACGGACGGGCCCTGACCGGGCGCGCGAAAGCGCACCGGCCAGCAGGGAAGTCTAGTGGCGCCCGTCCCGGGCCCTCGTGCCCGTCCGCTCGTCGGCGGTCAGGTCACGCGCGCGTCAGCGCAGCCCGAGGACGGGCCGCGGAAATCGGCGACCACCGGCCGCCCGTGCACGCGCTGACATGCCGCCCATCGTGCCACGCGAGGGCGCGCCGCCACGACCCCGAAAGGGTCCCGCCGCGCGTGCGTCCTGGCCGGCCGGGTCCACCGAGGCGAACGCGGCCC
>NZ_JAAXOY010000413.1 GCF_012396155.1 Cellulomonas septica
GGTCGAGCAGGACCGTGTCGTCGGTGCGGAGGGCGAGGTGCGGGACCGCCCGTGCCGCCGCGCGCGACCGCAGCACCTCGACCGGCGTCCCGCAGCGCTGCGCGACGTCGCGCGTGCGCCCGACGAGCGGACCGTCGTCCGGCCCGACGACCGCGTGCGCGCAGGGCGACAGCAGCGTCGTGCCGGACTCGGCCTCGAGCTCGCGGTAGCGCGCCCGGGACCGGTCGGCCAGCGCCGGGTAGTGCGGTCCCTCCCAGTGCAGGCGCCGGAACAGGCGCGTGCCGCCGTGCGAGCCGCCGTGCACGTGGCCGGGCTGGTGCTGCTCGACGCCGACGGCCCGCAGCCCCGCGCGCGCGAGGCTCCACAGCGTGGTCGCGCCGGCGACGCCGAGCCCGACCACGACCACGTCGACGACGTCGTCGACCCGGCCGACCCGACCGGGCCGTGCCCCCGGATCGCCGCCGGGCATCAGATCTTCATCGCGCAGCCCCGGCTCTCCAGCCGGTTGACGCGTCGCTCGATGCGCAGCACGTCGCCCGTGACGCCGCACGGGCAGGCGACGTCGCGGTCGACCCAGCCGAAGTCCTCGCTGAGGACGAACCCGGGGAAGCTCGTCGGGGTCGGGTCGCAGTACGCGAGCAGCCCGGACTCGCCCGGCTCGACGGGCGCGAGCGTGCGGGGGTCGCGCGCGCTCACGTACAGCCACGGCGGGCAGTGCTTGGCGTGGTGGGCGCACTCGAGCGCGATGGTGTTGAGCTCGACCATGTTGAACGCGTCGCGCACGGCGCCGACGCCGTGCAGCCCGAGGGACGGGACCAGCGCGTCGTGCAGCGCGTCGCGCGCCACGGCCTGCCCCTGCCGCCCCTTCCAGCCGCCGATCGTCACGGCGAACCGGCGCGGGTGCGCGGGCAGCGGGTGCGAGCGCAGCGCGTGCGCGAGGTCCCACAGCAGGGGCGGCGGCCCGACGACGAGCGACGGCACCGACGGGTCGTCCGCCGCGAGCGCCGCGACCAGCCGCTCGGTCTCGACCGCGCCGTCACGCACGTAGAAGTCGGTCTCGTGCAGCACGGAGACGCCGGACATGACGTAGGAGATCCACAGGTGCTGCGACTCGTCGACGCGCGGACCCACGTTGTGCACGACGGTCTCCGCGTGCTCGACGTCGAGCAGCTCGTGCGTCGCGGCCGTGACCGACGCGAAGAACCGCATGAGCGTCGCGTCGTCGCGCGGGACCCGGGAGACCGTCCCCTGCGTGCCGCTGCTCGTCGTCTGCACGACGGGCTCGTCGCCCGTCCGGACCAGGTCGGCCGCGCGCTTGAACACGCCGCTGGGCAGCAGCGGGATCCGGTCGAGCGTGTCGACGTCGATCGTCGCCGGGTCCAGGCCGTCCGCGTACCGCGCGTAGGCCGGGTTGTGCGCGACGTGGTGCGCGACGGCGTCGCGCAGGAACGCGGCACGGACCTCGGGCGCGGCGCCGTCGCGCATCACGTCGGTCGCGGACAGCCACGCGTCGAGCGCGCTGACCTCGTCGGCCGTCGTCGTCGGGGCGGGGCGGGTCGCGGTCGTGCTCATCGGTGGTCTCCCTCGGCGGGCGCGGGTCGGGGGTCCGTGCCGACGGCGGCGAGGTCGTCGGCCTGCATCGTCGCCCGGACCCGGTCGTACCGGTCGACGAGGTAGTGCTGCGCGGCGTCGGTGCGGCGCGTGTAGTAGCGGCCGGGGTCGTCCCACGAGCGCTCGATCGACACGAGCCGGACGAGCGTGTGCATGCCGAGCGAGCCGTCGTGCGTGAACCCGGCGCGCGGCATGCGCGAGAACCCGGCCTCGACGAGCCGGTCCGCGCCCGCGGCCGCCCACCGGTCGCGGTGCTCGGTCGTGATCCGCCAGGGGTGCACGCTCAGCGTCTGGCTGTGCCGGTCGAGGTGCCGGGCCACGTCGCCCAGGTCCTCGACGGGGTGCACGAACAGCGTGCGGCCGAGCGGGTGCGGCAGGTCCGTGGTGCCGAGCGGCAGCTCGACGACCGCCCAGTCCGGCGTGACCGTCGACGGGAAGCCGCGGAACGACGCCTCGGCGAGCAGCGCGGACCGGTTGGCGAGCACGTCGCGGTTCTCGGTGACGAACGGCAGGTTGCCCGTGAACGTCGCGAACGCGTCGCGCGCGGCGGCGACGAACGCCGTCGTGTCGCCCTTCACGAAGACGCGCTGCGTGTTGAAGCACGCCTCCTGGTCGTAGAACGCGGCGTCCTCGACGACGCGCATCGCGGCCTCGCGGACGTCGGTGCGGGTGTCGGTGAGGTCGACGACCGACGCGCTGTGCCGCGGGCCGTACTCGGCCAGCGGGACGTTCACGCCGAGCTTGCTGCGCACCGACCGGACGGCGGCCTCGCCGCCCCACACGCAGGCCGCGTCGACGGACGCGATCGCCGCGTCCCCGACCGCGTCGCCGTGCGGCCAGTACGGCAGCGACAGCGCGCGCGACACCGGGTGCTGCGGGTCGACCTCCAGCACCGCGAGCGCGAGCCCGACGGGCGAGATCGGGTCCCGCGAGGGAAGCTTCGCGATCGAGCGGTTCTTGGTGACCATGCCGCGGCACAGGCTGTACATCGACGCGAGCGGCAGGTTGCCGACCAGGTAGTGCAGGACCAGCCCGCGGGGGTACGCGCGCCGGTACGACATCTGCACCGGCAGCCACTCGTCGAGGATCCGCTGGTCGCCGAACTCCGACTCGATCTGGTCGTACAGGTGCCAGCGCTGCGCGAGGAAGTGGCCGATCGTCTCGTAGTCGCGCTCCATCATCACGTCGGGGAACTGCGTGAGCGTGTGCGCGTGCCGGCGCACGAACATGCGCGCCGCGAGGCGACGGGCGTCCCACAGCTCGCCGACCTTGCCGAGGAACGTGATGATCTCCGCCGACGAGATCTCCGCGAGCTCGGCGTCGAGCTCGGGCGCGGCGGCGTGGATCTCGTCGAGGTGCGACCGGTGGAACCGCGGGATGCGGACCGCCGCGCCGCTCTCGAACCGCAGCAGGTGGACGTCGTCGTCCTGCGGGCCGTCGGCGTACCGCGCGACGCCGTTGACGATGAGCGGGAGGTCGATGACCTGGTCCATGGGTTCTCCGTTCGGTGGTGCGTGACGTCGGGGTGCGCGGGGCGCGTCCGTCGGGGTGCGGGTCGGGGCGGCCGCGCGTCAGGCCGGTTCGGCGCGCGGGACGCGTCGGGCCAGGCCCG
>NZ_JAAXOY010000414.1 GCF_012396155.1 Cellulomonas septica
ATCCTGGCAGGCCGCGGCCCGCCCTGGCGTCCGCTTTCCCGGCGACCTGCGACGGCGCACGGAGCACCGCCCGATCGGACCAGCGCGCAACGGCGCCAGAGCACGCGACGACGTCACGCCTCAGCCCATCAGCGCCCGGACCGTGCGGCCGACCACGGACTCCTGCTGGGGGACGCCGGGGTCGCGCGCGAGCAGGACGGCGACGGCGCGGTCCGCGTCGCGGTCGGCGAGCAGCTTCGCCTGGAAGCCGAGGCCCCAGCCCTGCGACATGACGCGCGGTCCGCCGACGAACACCCCGAGACCGACGCCGTCGACGTACCGGTCCTCGAGCATCGCGGCGGCGGACGCCGGGTCGAGCAGCACGGACCCCCCACCCCGCCAGGCGCGCAGCAGGTCGGCGAGCAGGACGCCGACGTCGGCGGGCGACGCCCACAGCCCGGAGGCCGACGGACCGGCGTAGTGGACGCGCACCCCGTCGACGCGCGTGCCGTCCCGGTGGTGCCCCGCGCAGGCGGTGCCGGCGACGCGGGCGAGCGTCGAGGACCGCGCACCGGCAGCGGAGCGCTCCCCCGCCCAGGCGGTCGTCGCCGTCAGGCCGAGCGGTGCGACGACCTCACGGTGCACGACGGCGGCGAAGGGCTCGTCGCAGACGGTCTCGACGACGCGTTCGACCAGGCAGAAGCCGCCCTCGGAGTAGGAGAAGGCGTGGCCGGGCGGCTCGGTCACGCGGACGGGACCGTCGTGGTGCGGCGTCCGGCCCGCGACGACGTCCGCGGTGGACGGGGCTTCGGCCGGCGCCGGGGTGAACGCGTCGGGCGGGTCGACGACGCCGCCGTGGTGGGACAGGAGCTGCCGGACCGACGGTCCGGGGCCGACCGGGACGACCTCCACGTCGAGCACGTCCCGCACGTCGGCGTCGAGGTCGAGCACCCCGCCGCGCGCGAGGCGCAGGGCGACGACGGCGGTGACCGTCTTGGCCGTCGAGCAGAGGTGGAACGGCGTCGAGGCGTCGGCCGCACGCCCGGTCGACGTGTCAGCGAGGCCCTCGACGGTGACGCGGGCCGGCGTCCCGCCGTGCACGACGACCGTCGCGAGGGCAGGTCGGCCGAGCCCGCGCACCGAGCGGCCGGAGGGATCGTCTGCGCTGGTCAGGTGGGGTGTCATCTGCGCAGCGAACCATCCGGTACCGGCGTCCGCCCGGGTCTTCGGTCCGGGCGGAGACCCGGGCGGCGCGGTCGCTCAGTCCTGCTTCGCCGCGCCCCAGCCGTGCCAGTGGTCGATCTCGACGAGCACGCTCACGCGCGCCCGGTCGCGGACCGGGTAGGGGTTGCCGCCGTAGTGGACGGACAGGCGGTCGATGTCGACGAGGTCGGTGTCGTCGCGGATCTCCACGACGCGTCCCTGGACGCTCACGTGGGTGTACCAGTTGGCCTCGTCGATCGCGGTGAGCGAGACCTGCGGGTTGGCCCGGAGGTGCTTGAGGCGCGCGCGCGACGCGTCGAGGTTGAGCAGGATGCGCCCGTCGTCCTCGACGAGGTACCAGGTCGCGACGGTCACCGGGTGGCCGTCGGGGTGGAGGGTGCCCATGACCGCGGGGTTGGGCCTGGCGAGCAGCGCGGCGACGTCGGCGGGCAGCGGGGGCTTGGGCACGGAGGGTCCTCTCGTCGGGTGCCGACCGTGTCGGTGCGTCGGCGTCGGCCGTGTCGTGGTGTCCGCCACAGTGTCGTCGCGTCGTCGCAGGAGAGCACGTCCGTCGGCCGGACGTCCCGTCCCGCGGACGTAGGCTGGTGCGCATCCCCGGTCGTACCGCGTGCTCGTCGCGGGCCGGGTCCCGGAGAGGTCCCCTGCGTGACTCGCGTCCCCGCGCCCGCCCCGGCGCGCTCCGACGCACCCTCCTCGTTCTCCGGCCGACGCGCGTACACGCGGTGTACGCGGCCGCCGTCGTCGCGTACTTCGTCGCGATCGTGCACCGCACCGCGATGGGCGTGGCGGGTGTGGAGGCGGTCGACCGGTTCGCGCTGTCGGCCACGGCGCTGTCGTCGTTCGTCGTCGCGCAGCTGCTGCTCTACACGCTCATGCAGATCCCGGCGGGGCGGCTGCTCGACCGGTTCGGGCCGCGCGCGGTCATCACGGCCGGCTCGCTCGTCATGGCGGCAGGGCAGCTGCTGCTCGCCGTCGCCGACACCGTGCCCGTCGCGCTGCTGGCGCGCGTGCTGCTGGGTGCGGGCGACGCGGGCATCTTCATCAGCGCGGTCCGGCTGATCGCCGAGTGGTTCCCGCCGCGCAAGGCACCCGTGATGGTGCAGGTCACGGGGCTCATCGGGCAGTCGGGCAACCTCGCGTCGGCGATCCCCGTCGCGTGGCTGCTGCACCACCACGGCTGGACGACGACGTTCGGCACGCTGGCCGTGGTCGGCGTCGTCGCCGCGGGCGTCGCGTTCGGCGGCATCCGCAGCGCGCATCCGCGCGACCCGCTGACCTACGAGCGCCTGGCCCCCGCCCTGCGCGCGGCGCTCCAGCCGCCCGGCACGCGGCTCGGGTTCTGGAGCCACTTCGCGACGCCGTTCAGCGCGAACGTCGTGGCGCTGCTGTGGGGCGTGCCGTTCTTCGTCACGGCCCAGGGACGCACCGCCGCGGAGGCGAGCGTGCTGCTCACGGCGCTCACGCTGACGGCGATGGTCACCGGGCCCGTCGTCGGGCGGTTCACCGCCCGGCACCCGCTGCGGCGGTCGTGGTCGGTGCTCGCGAGCTGCGCGGTCACGCTCGTCGCGTGGGTGTGGCTGCTGGTCCCGTCGACGCCCCGCCCCATGTGGCAGCTGGTCGTGTTCGTCGTCCTCGTCGGCGCGGGCGGCCCCGTGTCGCTCGTCGGCATGGACTTCGCGCGGACGTTCTCCCCGCCGACGTCGCTCGGCACCGCGAGCGGGTTCGTCAACACCGGCGGGTTCACGTCGACCATCGCGGGCCTGCTGGGCGTCGGCGTCGTGCTGCAGCTCGTCGAGCCGGACGCCGCGGGCACCTACTCGCTCGACGCGTACCGCATCGCGTTCACCGTGCTGCTGGTGCCGTGGGTCGTGGGCGTGGTCGGCGTCCTGTCGAGCCGCCGCCGCACCCGTGCGCTCATGGCCGAGGCGGGCGTCGTCGTCCCGCCGCTGCGCGAGGCGCTACGCCGGGTCCGCGGCCGCTGACGGCG
>NZ_JAAXOY010000415.1 GCF_012396155.1 Cellulomonas septica
AGCCCGAGCGCCCAGCCTCGACGGGTGGGCCGCAGGCCCATCAGCCGATGGCGCGTCGGGCGCGCGAGGCGGTCGCGGTCAGCGACGCGGGCACGGGGAGCGGCGTGCGCTCCACGATGTCGGCGACGATGTCGCTCGTGCTGCGCCCGGAGAGCCGGGACTCGGTGCTGGGCAGGAGGCGGTGCGCGAGCACGGGCTCGGCGAGCCGCTGGACGTCGTCGGGCAGGACGTGGTCGCGCCCGTCCATCGCGGCGACGGACTTGGCGGCGCGCAGCAGCTGGATCGCGGCGCGGGGGGACGCACCGAGCCGCAGCCCGTGGTCCTGGCGCGTCGCGGTGACGAGGTCGACGACGTACCGCTTGACGGCCGGTGCGGCGAAGAGCCGGCGCGTCGTGCCGATGAGCCGGGCGACCGCCTCGGCGTCGGTCACGGGGCGCAGCTGGTCGAGCGGGTCGGACGTCTCCTGCAGGTCGAGCATGTCGAGCTCGGACTCGACGCTCGGGTAGCCGACGGTGAGCCGTGCCATGAAGCGGTCGCGCTGCGCCTCGGGCAGCGGGTAGGTCCCCTCCATCTCGACGGGGTTCTGCGTCGCGACGACGAGGAACGGCCGGGGGAGCGGGTAGGTGCGGCCGTCGACGGTGGCCTGCGCCTCCTGCATGCACTCGAGGAGCGCCGACTGCGTCTTGGGCGAGGCGCGGTTGATCTCGTCGCCGATGACCACGTGCGCGAAGACGGGCCCGGGCCGGAACTCGAACTCGTGCGTCTGCGTGCGGAAGATGTTGACGCCGGTGAGGTCGCTCGGCAGCAGGTCGGGCGTGAACTGGATGCGGCCGACCGGGCAGTCGATCGTGCGCGCGACCGCCTTGGCGAGCGTCGTCTTGCCGACGCCGGGGACGTCCTCGAGGAGGATGTGCCCCTCCGCGAGCAGCACGGCGAGCGTGGTGCGGACGAGGTCCGGACGCCCGGTGACGACGGACTCGATGCCGGCACGCATCCGGCCGGTGGTGTCGACGACGTCGTCGAGCTCGCTCGACGACGGCACGGCCTGCAGCATGACGCCTCCCTTGGCGGAACTGTGACGAGCCTAAAGGAATCAGGCCCGCGCCGACCGGGAGTCCTTCCCCCACTTCCCTCCACCGGCGGGCGAAACCTCACCACGTCCTGCCGGGGGTGTGCGCCGAATCGCGAAGTTCCGCCCGATGAGCGCGGTTCCCGTCGCTGGCGCGACACGCCCCGGACGGGTGAACCCCCAATTCCGCTCCACTTCCCTCCACTGCCTCTGACCTGCACCTTCACCGTTCCCGACGGGTGAATTCACGTGCCTTTCCAGTGGCGGGTGGAGGGAAGTGGAGTACCGTGGAGGCACGTGGTGAGGCGGGGAGAACCCGCGACAGGGACCGGGAGGGAGGCGTGGTGACGCATGACTCGTCGACCGGCCTCTTCGGGTCCTTCGCGCCGTTCCTCGGGACGTACACACCGCGCCTGGACGACAAGGGCCGGCTCATCCTCCCGGCCAAGTTCCGCGGCCAGCTCGCCCCGGGGCTCGTCATGACGCGCGGGCAGGAGCGCTGCCTCTTCCTGCTGCCGATGGACGAGTTCCGTCGCATGCACGACCAGCTGCGGCAGGCGCCCGTGACCAGCAAGCAGGCGCGCGACTACCTGCGCGTCTTCCTGTCGGGAGCGAGCGACGAGCTGCCCGACAAGCAGGGCCGCATCTCGATCCCGCCGGTGCTGCGCAAGTACGCCGGGCTGGACCGGGACGTCGCCGTCATCGGCGCGGGCACCCGCGTCGAGATCTGGGACCTGCAGGCGTGGGAGACGTACCTCGCCGAGCAGGAGGCCGGCTACGCCGACACGGCGGAGGAGGTCTTCCCGAACGGGCCGTTCTGAGCAGCACGGCCCACGCCCCGCCCTCGCCCGTCCCACGAACCCTCGCTCCGCCCGTCGAGACCTCCCCCCGTCCGCTCTGGCGCACTTCCCCGGTGCCAGAGGGTCGGTGGGGGATCTGGCCGGACGGCGGAGGGACCGTCCGACCACCACCCCCACACCCCCAGGACCGGGGACACCCGTACCCGCAGCCGGCGCACCGGAAGGAGGCAGCGATGGACGAGCGACGCGACGACGCCGCCACCCGGCACACGCCGGTCCTGCTCCAGCGCTGCCTCGACCTGCTCGCGCCCGCGCTCGCCGCGGAGGGTGCCGTGATGGTCGACTCGACGCTCGGCATGGGCGGGCACACCGAGGGCGTGCTGCGCGCGTTCCCGCACGTCCGCGTCGTCGGCATCGACCGCGACCCGCAGGCGCTCGACCTCGCGGGCCGCCGGCTCGCGCCGTTCGGCGAGCGGTTCACGGCGGTGCACGCGGTCTACGACGAGATCGGGGACGTGCTCGACGACCTCGGCCTCGCGCACGTGCAGGGCGTCCTCATGGACCTCGGCGTCTCCTCCCTGCAGCTCGACGAGCGTGAGCGCGGCTTCTCCTACGCGCACGACGCACCGCTCGACATGCGCATGGACGCCACGCGCGGCCTCACCGCGGCGGACGTCGTCAACACGTACGAGGAGCGCGAGATCGCGCGCGTCCTGCGCGAGTACGGCGAGGAGCGGTTCGCGCCGCGCATCGCCCGCTCGATCGTCCGGGCGCGCGAGAAGGCGCCCCTGGCCCGCACCGGCGAGCTCGTCGACCTGGTCCGCGCGGCCATCCCGGCGGCGACGCGCAAGACGGGCGGTCACCCGGCCAAGCGCACGTTCCAGGCGCTGCGCATCGAGGTCAACGGCGAGCTCGAGGTCCTCGAGCGGGCGCTGCCGGCGTCGGTCGAGGCCCTCGCCGTCGGCGGCCGGATCGTCGTCGAGGCGTACCACTCGCTCGAGGACCGGCTGGTCAAGCGGACGTTCGCCGCGGGCGCCACGTCGAGCGCCCCGCCCGACCTCCCGGTCGAGCCCGAGACCCACGCGCCGTACCTGCGGCTCGTCACGCGCGGTGCGGAGGAGGCCGACGAGGCCGAGCTCGCCGCGAACCCCCGCTCGCAGTCCGTGCGCCTGCGCGCCGCCGAGCGGACCCGACCGACCCCCGACCACCTCCGTGGTGGCACCCCTGGCAGGAGGGCAGCATGAGCGCAGAGGCGACGGCGCGGGTCAGCGCCGCTCGGGCGTACCCCGCGGCACGGCCGCAGCCCG
>NZ_JAAXOY010000416.1 GCF_012396155.1 Cellulomonas septica
CGACGCGTCGCCCGCGACGGCCGTGCAGCGCACCCTCGCCGAGCTCGCGGTCGCGACCCGGCAGGAGTCCGACCCGCCCGACGTGCTCCTCGCCCCCGACCGCGAGTGGATCCCCGACGTCGCCTACACGACGACGCTCCTGCGCGCCCTCGAGGACGCGCCCTGGGTCCGGCTGCGGCCCGCGTCGTCGCTGCTCGACGGCATGGCCCAGACGCGGACGACGGCGTCCGACTCGGCGTCCGACGCCGCGGAGATGCCGCCCGCACAGGTGCAGGTGCTGGCCGCGGCCCGCGAGCGCACCCTCGCGTTCGCCGAGGTCACGTCCGAGCCCGAGGCGCTGCTGACCGGCGTCGACCAGGAGGTGCTGGCGCCGCTGTCCGTCGCGTGGCGTGCCGACCGCACCGGCCGCGACGCGCTCGTCGCCGCCGTGGTCGCCGACCTCGACGCGCGCACCAGCGGCCTCACGATCGTCCAGCCGCCGACCGCGAACATCTTCGGGTCGTCGACCGACGCGCGGATGACCGTCCGCAACGCGCTCGCCGTGCCCGTGACCGTGCAGCTCGTCGTCGCGCCCGGCAAGCCGTGCCTCGAGGCGCAGCCCGTCGAGCCGGTCGAGGTCGACGCGCGCGACGAGCGCAGCGTCGTCGTCCGGTTCGTCGCGCACGCGAACTGCGAGGTCCGGGTGCTCGCGCACCTCGAGACGGTCGACGGCGCCCCCGTCTCCGCACCCGTCGAGTTCAGCGCACGCGTGCAGCCGACCATCGAGGACGTCGGCACGGTCGTCGTCGGCGTCCTGCTGCTCGTCGGGCTCGTCCTCGGGATCGTGCGCACGGTCCGACGTGGTCAGAGCGCGCGCCGTGGTGCCCGTCTCGAGGCCGAGTCGGACGCGCCGACCGCGCTCGGGGTGCTCGGCGGTGTCGCGGACACCGGCGGTGCGGCGGACGACGACGGTGCGACGGAGCACGGCGGGGCGCCCGACGACGGCGACGGGGCCGGCCAGGACGCGCCGCCCGTCGGGACGCCGCCCGCGCCACCCCGACGAGAGGACCCCTCATGACCGGCCCCGGCAGCATCGGACGCGGCGCGGCGCTCATGGCGTCGGGCACCGCCGTGTCCCGGGCCACCGGGCTGCTGCGGATGATGGTGCTGATCGCCGCGATCGGCGTCACGGGCGAGGCCGCCGACGCGTTCTCGGTCGCGAACAAGCTGCCCAACATCCTGTTCATGCTGCTCGCCGGCGGCGTCCTCAACGCGGTGCTCGTGCCGCAGGTCGTGCGCGCCTACAAGCGCGACGCCGGGCAGGAGTACGTCGACCGCCTCCTGACCCTCGGGTTCGTCGTCCTCGCCGTCGCGACCGTCGTCCTCACGTTCGCCGCACCGCTCCTCGTCCACCTCTACGCCGACGCGGCGCCCGACCAGATGGCGCTCGCGACGACGTTCGCGTACTGGTGCATCCCGCAGCTGTTCTTCTACGGCGTGTACGCGCTGCTCGGGCAGGTGCTCAACGCGCGCGGCTCGTTCGGCCCCTACATGTGGGCGCCCGTCGTGAACAACCTCGTCGCGATCGGCGGCTTCGTCGCGTTCATCGTCGTCTTCGGCAGCCCCGAGACGAGCGGCGTGGCGGTCGCGTCGTCGTGGACCTCCGGTCAAGTCGCGCTGCTCGCGGGCATCTCCACGCTCGGTGTCGTCACCCAGGCCGTCGTGCTCGTGCCCTCGTTGCGTCGCGCGGGTGTCCGCTACCGGTTCCGGTGGGGCCTGCGCGGCTCGGGCCTCGGCCGGGCCGGGCAGGTCGCGACGTGGACGCTCGTCGGGCTCGGCATCGGCCTGCTCGGGAACCTCGTCGTGTCGCGCGTCGTCTCTCGCGCCCCCAGCGAGGCCGAGGCCACGACCGTCGCCTCGAACAACGCGTACGACGTCGCGTTCAGCATCTTCATGCTCCCGCACTCGCTGGTCACCGTGTCGCTCGCGACCGCCCTGTTCACACGGCTGTCCGGGCAGGCCCACGACCAGGACGTCGACGGGGTGCGGTCGACCTTCTCCTACGGCGTGCGCGTCGTCGGGCTGTTCACCGTCGCCGCCGCCGGCCTGCTGCTCGTGCTCGCGCGGCCCGTCACCGACATCATCGCCGTCAACGCGCCCGCCGACGCCGTCGAGGCCACCACGCGCGTCGTCCAGGCGATGGTCGTCGGCCTGCCCGCGTTCGGTGCCTGGTCCATGGCGCAGCGCGTCTACTACGCGTACGAGGACGCGCGCGGCATGGTGCCCATCCAGGTCGCGATGGCCGTGGTCGTCGTCGTCGGCACCCTGCTCGGCATGGTGCTCGCGCCGCCGTCGTGGTGGACCGCCTGCGCGGGCCTCGCGATGAGCGTGTCGTACCTCGTCGGCGCGGTCGCGGCGGTCTGGCAGCTGCGGCGCCGGCTCGGGCGCGTCGACGGCGGGCGCATCGTGCGCGTGCACGTGCGTGCCCTCGTCGCCGTCCTCCCCGCGGTGCTGGTCGCGTGGCTCGCGACGCGGGTCCTCGTCCTCGGGCTCCCCGACGGCCTCCTCGGGTCCGTCGTCGTGTGCGTCGTCGCCGGTGGGCTGGGGGGTGTCGCCTACGTCGGCGCGCTGCGCCTCCTGCGGGTCGAGGAGCTCGACGGGCTGCTGCGGCCGGTGCTCGCGCGGCTCCGGCCCGGACGGGGCTGACGGACCGCGCGGTTTCACGGCTCAGCCGGTCCATCCCCGCGAGGGCCTCGTGACGCGCGTGCACGCGAGCCGGCCACAGCCCGCGTTCCACGAGCGCCGTCCCCCGAACGCCTCACGTCGCCCGACCTGTCCGCACCCGTCCCGTTCCGTCCGGATACCATGCCCGTCTGCCGTCCTGTCCAGGGCCGCCGTCTACCATGCAGGTGACCCCCGCGTCGCCCGCCCCGTAGGGTCGGCGGAGGTGGACTGACGTGACGAACCCGGAGGAGGTGCTGGTGAGCGAGGTCGGACGAGGCACCGTGCTGGCAGGCCGCTACCGCATCGTCGCGCCCGCACCCTCCGACCTCGACGGCGCCACCGCGTGGCAGGCCACGGACCAGATCCTCGACCGCCCCGTGCGCGTCCGGGTCCTCGAGGCCGGCGCCGTCGCGCCCGCCCTCGACGCCGCCCGCCGCGCCGCGCTCGTCACCGACGCCCGCCTGGT
>NZ_JAAXOY010000417.1 GCF_012396155.1 Cellulomonas septica
GACCTGCCCGCCGGTGTCGCGGCGGTGCTGCGCCGCGTCGGCGTGCGGGCGGTGCAGCGCGTCGACCGCGACACGTTCACGGGCCCCGACCTCTTCTCCTTCCGCCGCGACGGCACGACGGGCCGGCTCGCGGGCGTCGTGCGCGCTCCGGGCTGACCAGCGACGCGACCCGATCGGGCGAGTCCGGCGCGTCGCGGGCGTGTCGCGGTGGCGGTCCGCGGACCCGTTGCTAGCGTGACCGTCGGAGGGAGCCCGTCGCTCCCGGTGCCGGTGTCCCCGGTGCCGGACGGCGGGACCGGGAAGGCCGGAGAGATCCGGGGAGGGAGCCACAGGCGATGGCCGGAGCGCTGCGCAAGACGATGCTGTACCTCGGTCTGGCCGACGACCGGTCCGAGCACGAGGAGTACCTCGAGGACCTCGACGGAGGGGACGTCGCCGTGGAGCACGAGTACGAGGCACAGGTCACGCCGCTGCACCGCCCGGTGCCGCGCACGCCCGCCCCGGCGCCGGCGCCGGTCGCGCACGACCTGCGCCGCATCACCACGATCCACCCGCGGTCGTACAACGACGCGCGCAAGATCGGCGAGGCGTTCCGCGAGGGCACGCCGGTGATCATGAACCTCACGGACATGGACGACGCGGACGCCAAGCGTCTCGTCGACTTCTCCGCGGGCCTGATCTTCGGCCTGCACGGCGCGATCGAGCGCGTGACGAGCAAGGTGTTCCTGCTCTCGCCCGCGCACGTCGAGGTCGCCGGCGACGCCGCACCCTCGGAGCCGCAGGCCGGACGCTCCGGCTTCTACAACCAGAGCTGACGTGCGCCTGCTCTTCAGCGTCCTGTACCTGGTCGTCCTCGCGTTCTTCCTGCTGCTGCTCGTCCGCCTGGTGCTGGACTGGGTCCAGTTCTTCGCGCGCGACTGGCGCCCCCGCGGTGTGGCGCTCGTCATCGCCGAGGCGACGTACACCGTGACCGACCCGCCGCTGAAGGCGCTGCGACGGGTCCTCCCGCCCGTCGGGATCGGGTCCATCCGGCTCGACCTGGCGTTCTTCGTGCTGGTCATCGGGTGCTCGCTGCTGATGGCGGTCCTGGGCAACCTGGCCGCATGATCACGCGCCCCGCGACCCACGGACGGACCGTGTCCACGCCCGGTCCAGCCGTGTGTCGAGGGACGTGCCCCCGCTGCAATCTCCGCTACGGTGGCCCGAGGCGGTTCGACCGCCGCGGCCCGACCGAGCTCGACCGACAGAGGTGACGACGATGGCACTGCTGACCGCAGACGACGTCCTGAACAAGAAGTTCCAGGCGACGAAGTTCCGCGAGGGGTACGACCAGGACGAGGTCGACGACTTCCTGGACGAGGTCGTCAACACGCTGCGCGAGCTCCAGAACGAGAACGAGGACCTCAAGACCAAGCTCGCCGCTGCCGAGCGTCGGATCGCCGAGCTGAGCCGCGCCGGCGCGCAGCAGGCCGCGCCCGCGCCGAAGCCCGAGCCGGTCCCCGAGCTGCAGAAGCCGCAGCCCGCCCCCGTGGTCGCCCCCGTCGCGCCGGTCGCCCCGCAGCGTCCGAGCGAGCCCGAGTCGGCGACGGGCATGCTCGCCCTGGCGCAGAAGCTGCACGACGACTACGTCCGCAGCGGCCAGGAGGAGAGCGACCGCCTCGTCGGCGAGGCCAAGACGCAGGCCAACCGCATCGTCCGCGAGGCGGAGGAGACGTCGCAGCGGACGCTGGGCCAGCTGGAGCAGGAGCGTTCGCTCCTCGAGCGCAAGATCGACGAGCTGCGGGTGTTCGAGCGCGACTACCGCACGCGTCTCAAGAGCTACCTCGAGAACCTGCTGGGCGACCTGGACAACCGCGGCAACGCGCTGCCGCCGCGCTCGGGTCAGGTGCAGCCGGTCGGGGACGGTCAGAACATCTGACCCAGGACGGCGCCGGGCCGCGTCGTCACAGGTCAGGGCAGTACTCGCACGACACACCACGCCGGGGATTCACCCGGCGTGGTGTGTTGTCTCCGGACGTATCCACGCATAAAGTCGCGGGACTTGACGACTTGGGGGGGACCAGGACGTGGCAATCAACGACGCACTGAGCGACGTCGCCGTGGCGGCCGACACGAAGGATCTGGACGAGCGCGTGAAGCAGTTCCCCGTCCGTGACGGCGAGACGCCCTGGACGGCGGCCGAGGTCAAGGAGGTCGCCGACGAGCTGACCTCGGACATCGACCGCCTGACCGGCGAGCTCGCGGCCGCCGACGCGGAGCTGTCCGACCTGCTGCGGAACTCCGGTGACGGTGCCGGTGACGACCAGGCAGACTCGGGCTCGTCGGCGCTCGAGCGCGAGCAGGAGCTCACGCTCGTCAACAACACGCGGGACCTGCTCGCGCAGACGCAGCGCGCGCTCGGCCGGATCTCGGCGGGCACGTTCGGCACGTGCGAGTCGTGCGGCCGCGCGATCGGCAAGGCGCGGGTGCAGGCGTTCCCGCGCGCCACGCTGTGCGTCGAGTGCAAGCAGCGGGAGGAGCGTCGCTGACGCGCCCGTAGACTCCTGCGGTGCCTTCCACGACTCCCGGACCTGACGCGTCCGCGACCACGCCTGCGCGCCGCCGGCGGCTGGTGACGACGCTCGTCGTCCTCGCCGTCTCCGTGCTGCTCGTCGACCAGCTCACGAAGCAGTGGGCGCTCGCGTCGCTCGAGGAGGGCGTGCGGCACGAGCTGCTCGGCGACCTGCTGGGGCTGCAGCTGGTGTTCAACCCCGGGGCCGCGCTGGGGATCGCGACCGGCATGACGTGGGTGCTGACGGTCGTCGCGACGGTCGTCGTCGTCGTGGTCGTGCGGGCGTCGCGCCGGATCGGGTCGGCCATGTGGGCCGTCGCGCTCGGTCTGCTGCTCGGCGGTGCGCTCGGCAACCTCGTCGACCGGTTCCTGCGTGAGCCCGCCTTCGCGCGCGGCGAGGTGGTCGACTTCATCGCCTACGCCAACTGGTTCGTCGGCAACGTCGCCGACATCGCGATCGTCGTGGCGGCGGGCCTCATCGTCCTGCTCGCGGGGCGGGGGGTGCACCTCGACGGGACGCGTGACGGCGACGCCGCACCTGCCGACGACGCCGCACCTGGCGACGACGCCGCAACCCTCGACGACCCGGCGCAGGACGCACCCGCCGCCGGGGCGCCGACGGGCGGCGGCACGACCGGCGAC
>NZ_JAAXOY010000418.1 GCF_012396155.1 Cellulomonas septica
GTCGCGGGGTACCCCGCGGGCGGCGGCGCGGACCTCGAGGAGGACTACCTGCGGACCGCGCGGCGTGCGCGGGCGGTCGTCGAGCGGGTCTTCTACGGCTGACGCGCCGTGGTCCCGTCGGGGTCGCTCGTGCCGGCGCCGGGCGGGGCTGCCTCGGGCGGGGCGACCGTCGGCGTGACCGACGACGGCGAGTCCTCGTCGACGTCGTGCCATCCCCGCGCGCGCAGCGCCTGCGCGTCCTCCTCGAGGATCGCGGCGTCGACGAGCTCGTGCCGGCGGATGTAGGTCGAGGACACGGCCTGGATGGTCGCGGCGACGGGCAGCGCGAGGAACGCCCCGATGGGGCCGAACACGGCCCCGAACGCGATGACGGCGAGGAACGAGACCGCGGGGTTGAGCTCGAGCGACCGCGCGGACACCTTGGGGGAGAAGATCAGGTTCTCCACCTGCTGGTAGGCGATGATGAACGCCAGCACCGCGACGCCCTTGATGGGGTCGACGGCGAGCGCGACGGCGACGGGCAGGGCGCCGCCGATGTAGGTGCCCACGGTCGGGACGAACTGCGAGACCACGCCGGTGAACGCGGCGAGCGGCAGCGAGTACGGGATGCCGAGGATCAGCAGGAAGATCCACGTGAACACCGTGCAGAGCGCGGCGAGCACGATGCGCGAGTTGATGAAGTCGGCGACCTTCTCCTGCGAGACCTCCCAGAGCCGCAGGATCTCGCGCTGACGGTTCGGCGCGAAGAGCCGCAGGACGGCGGCGCGGAACTTCGGCCCCGCGCTGGCCATGTAGTAGACGACGAGCAGGATCGACGTCAGCGTGAACAGGCCGCCGACGATCGACGCGCCGACGCCGATGATGCCGGGCGCGAGCGACTGCCAGTTGTCGCCGACGTTGGCGATGACTTCGTCGGACTCGGGCAGCTCGACGCCGAACGACGTGTCGAGCCAGCTCTTGAGCTGCTCGTAGTAGCTCGGCAGCGACTCGACGAGCTCGACGACCTGCGCGACGAACAGCCCGCCGAACAGCGCGGCGATCACGAGGATCACGAGGATCCCGCCGACCATGACGATGCCGGTGGCGCGCGTCCGCCGGATGCGGTGCGCGACGAGCCACCGGATGAGCGGCTCCATCGCGAGGGACACGAACCACGAGATCACGACGATGGTGATGACGGACCCGAGCAGGGACAGCGCCCGCCACGTGAACAGGCCGAGGAACACGGCGACCGCGGCCATGAGCAGCGCACGCGGCAGCCACGCGGGCGGCTTGCGGGGGTCGCGGGCGACGGCGTCGTGAGCGGGGACGGGCGGTCTGGGCATCGGTCCCTCCGGGGACGACGTGCACGGGACGTGCGGCCGACGGTCGCGCGTGGAGCGCTCGGGGGGCACCGTACCGCGCCAGGGGTCGCGCGCTGACCTGCGACGCTGCCATGCTCAGGACCAGCGGGACGAATCGGGCATGTCGAGGAGGGGCGATGGCCGGTCAGGGTGTGCCGCAGGCCGCGGACGGGAACGGGACGGACGAGCTCACGGCGTTGCGGGCGCGGCTCGCCGCGCTCGAGGAGGAGAACGCCCGCCTCCGGGCCGCGCCACCGTCGTACCCGCCCGACGGGGCGCTCGCACCGGCCGCGCCGCCACGGCGGCGACGTCCCGGACGCGTGACCGCCTCGGTCGTGCTCGTGGTCGTCGCGGCGCTGCTCGCACCCGTCGCCGTCGTGGCGACGTGGGCCCGTGGGCTGGTGACCGACACCGACCGGTACCTCGCGACGGTCGCGCCGCTGGTCGACGAGCCGCAGATCCAGCAGGCGGTGACGAACCGGGTGACGGGGGCGATCGTCGACGCGATCGACCTGGACCAGCTGGCGGCGGACGCGACGTCGGCGGTCGCGGAGCTCGGTCTGCCACCGCGGCTCGCGACCGCGGTCGACTCGCTGCAGGGACCGCTGGTCAGCGCGGCGACGAACTTCGTGCACCAGGCCGTCGAGCGGCTCGTGACGTCGGACGCGTTCGACGCCGCGTGGACCGAGGCGAACCGCACGGCGCACGAGCAGCTGGTCGGCGTCATGCAGGGCGACCCGGACGCGATCGCGTCGATCGACGCGCAGGGCACGCTCACGGTGGACCTGACGACGGTGATCGAGGCCGTGAAGTCGGCGCTGTCCGAGCGCGGCTTCACGATCGTGGACCGGCTCCCGACGATCAACGCGAGCTTCCCGCTGGTGCAGAGCGCGGACCTGGTGCGGCTCCAGAACGCCTACGGGTGGCTGGACCTCCTCGGGACGTGGCTGCCGTGGATCGTCGTCCTGCTGCTCGCGGGCGGCGTGCTCCTCGCGCAGCACCGGTCGCGCGCGCTCGTCGTCGCCGGCCTCACGCTCGCGGGCGCGATGCTGCTGCTGGGCGTCGCGCTGACGATCGGCCGGTCCGTGTACGCGAACGCGCTGCCACCCGCGGTGCAGCGGCCCGACGCGGCGGTCGTCGTCTACGACCAGGTGGTGTCCCTGCTGCGGGTCGCGCTGCGGTCGGGGCTCGTGCTGGGTCTGGTCGTCGCCGTGGTCGCGTTCGTGTCGGGACGCAGCGCGGCGGCGGTGGGTCTGCGCTCGTCGTGGACCCGGTCGGTGGCGTGGCTGCGCGGCGCGGGGGAGCGGCGGGGCGTGACGACGGGCCCGGTGGGGGTGTGGCTCGACGAGCAGCGCACGTTCGTGCGCGTGGTCATCGCGTCGGGTGCGGCGCTGGCGATCGCGCTCGGCATGCCGCTGACGCCCGGGTACGTGCTCGGCGTCGCGATCGTGGCGGTCGTCCTGCTCGCGCTGACGACGGTCCTCGCGCGCCCGCGGGCCCCCGAGGTGCCCGCGCGCGCCGACGTGTGACGAGCGCGACGTCCGACTCGCCCGCTGCGAGTCTTTCGTCCCATGAATCTGGCAAGCGTTGTCCGTAGGGTGGAAGCGTTCCCATCCACGGAAGGACCCCGCAGTGAACCTCACCTTCCTCGCCGCCGTCGGCGCCGGTCTGACCGGTCACCCCACCGCCGGGCTCGTCGCGCTCCAGGCCGCCACGAACGGCGACCTCGCCGCACGGGGCCGCACCCGCGCGTCGCGACGCGGCCTGTCCTGGCGCCGTCGCGCGACCGCCGCCGCGCCCGCACC
>NZ_JAAXOY010000419.1 GCF_012396155.1 Cellulomonas septica
CCGAAGCACCGGGCCTGGACGGCCTGAGCGTCCTGCGGACGGCACGCGCGGCCGGCCCTTCGTCCCAGCAGTCGCCCGCGCGTGGCGGAGCGCGGCGTCAGGCCGCGGCGCTCACCCGGACCACGTTGCGCCACGGGTCCTCGAACAGCAGCGTCGCGCCGTCGTCGACGGGACGCGTCCCGGCGAACGCGACGCGGTCCGCGAGCGCACCGAGGTCGTCGGCGGTGGGCACGACGATCCGCACCTCGCCGAGGCCGAGCGCGGACGCCCGCGGGCCCGCGCCGGCGCTGTTCCACGTGTTCATCGCGAGGTGGTGGTGGTACCCGCCCGCGGACACGAACAGCGCGCCGTGCCACTCGGCGGTGACGTCGAAGCCGAGCGCGTCGACGTAGAACGCGCGGGCGGACGGCACGTCGCCGACCTGCAGATGGACGTGCCCGACGACGGCGTCGCCCTCGGGCCGCTCGTCGAGGTCCTGCGCGAGGTTGTCGCGGACGAACCCGTTCGGGTCGAGGCGCAGCGAGTCCATGACGACGCGGCCGTCGGCGTCGTGCTGCCACTGGTCGCGGCTGCGGTCCCAGTAGAGCTCGACGCCGTTGCCCTCGGGGTCGGTGAGGTAGAAGGCGAGCGAGACGAGGTGGTCGGCGGAGCCGACGTAGGTCTCGGGGGCGCGCTGGGCGACGGACGCGAGCGTCGCGGCGAGGCCCGCGCGGTCGTCGAACAGGAGCGCGGTGTGGAAGAGGCCGGCCGAGCCGCGCTGCGCGGGCGGGAGGTCGGGCGTGTGCCGCAGGACGACGAGCGGCGTGGTGCCGCGACCCAGGGTCACGACGTCCGGGCGCGCGTCGCCGAACCGCTCGCCGGGGTCGGGCAGCACGTCGAGGCCGATCGCGTCGCGGTAGTACCGCAGCTGCCGGTCGAGGTCGCCGACGAGGAGCGTCACGGCGTCCATGCCGGTGCCGGCGGCGATGGAGTCGTGCGGGGCACGGGCGACGCTGCGGACGGCGGCACCCTGGCCGGGGGTGGGAGCGGTGGACATGCGGACCTCCTGGGTGGGCTCTCTCCTCCGTACAATAGTTGATGATTCAACTTTGTTCCCGGAGCGCACCGGCGGTCGACCCCGCCGAGGTCAGTCCGTCTCGCCCGGGAGGTGGTTGTGGCCCAGCCCGGTCAGGAACCGCGGCCCGGTCGCGAGCAGCTCCGCGCGCCACTCCCGGGCCCACTCCCCGAACGGCCGCCGCGCCAGGCCGTCGTTCGCGAAGCGCGCGTCGGTCGTGACCTCGGTCGTGCAGAAGTCCGGCACGACGAGGTCCGTGACCGGCCCGCCGCGCTCCACCTCCGCGACGACGAGCGGCGCGTTGCCGCCCGCGAACACGTCGATGACCCAGCCGTCCGCCCCGAGCCACGCCGAGTGCCGCAGCTTCGCGACGCGCGCCGGTGCGCGCCGGACGATCTCGACCGCGACCAGCGGGTCCAGCTCGCGCTCGGCCTCGTAGCGGGTGCCCTCGACCATCGGGCCCTTGACCGTGATCGCGCAGAAGTCGACCGCGTCGAGGTGCGCCTCGAGCACCGCGAGCTCGTCGGCGTGCGGGTCGATGCCCTCGATCCCCGAGGCCTGCGCGCGCACCCGCACCGCGAACCCGTCCTCCGCGAGCAGGTAGCTCTGCACGATGAGGGTCGGTGTCTCCTCGAGCAGCTCCGTGGGCAGCCGGTCGACGAAGAAGCGGCGCTCGAACTCGAAGTCGCCGTAGCCCGTGTCGCTCATCGGCCCGACCGCCCCGTGCGGGACCCCGTGGTGTGCATCCCCCGAGCGTAGCCAGCGGGAACACCGCGGCACGGGAGGCGGCGCGACGCCCCGACCGCGGCACCGCCCGGCGCGCCCGGCGGTGGACGTCGCGGTGGACGTCACAGGCACGTCCGGCCCGGTGTGTGAGACCCTGGTGACATCCCCGGGCAGCGCGACACCCGCGCGCCCCGCGTCGTGGAGACCCCCGGTCGAACCTGCGGCGGCTCCGACGACCCTCCCCGAGAGGCCCCCACCTGTGACCACCTTCGCCGATCTCGGCGTGCCCGCCGTCCTCGTCCGCACCCTCGCGGACGACGGCATCACCAGCCCCTTCCCCATCCAGACCGCCACGCTGCGCGACTCGCTCGCCGGCACCGACGTCCTCGGCCGCGGCCGCACCGGCTCCGGCAAGACGCTCGCGTTCGCGATCCCCGTCGTCGCGCGCACCGCGGCCGCCGGACGTCGCACCGCGCCGTCGCGCCCCCGTGCGCTCGTCCTCGCGCCGACCCGCGAGCTCGCGAGCCAGATCGACGCCACGATCGCCCCGCTCGCCGCGGCCGCCGGCCTGAGCACCACCGTCGTGTTCGGCGGTGTCGCCCAGTCCCGCCAGGTCACCGCACTCCAGCGCGGCGCCGACATCCTGGTCGCGTGCCCCGGCCGCCTCGAGGACCTGCTCCGGCAGGGCCTGGTGTCGCTCGACGACGTCGCGGTCACCGTCCTCGACGAGGCCGACCACATGGCCGACCTCGGCTTCCTGCCCGTCGTCAAGCGCCTGCTCGACCGCACGCCGCGCACCGGTCAGCGCCTGCTGTTCTCGGCCACGCTGGACAACGGCGTCGACGTGCTCGTCAAGCGCTACCTCACCACGCCCGTCGAGCACGCCGTCGACACCGCGCAGTCCCCCGTCGCCGCGATGACGCACCACCTGCTCGAGGTCGCCGACGCCGACAGCAAGAAGGCCGTCGTGCGCGCCCTCGCGTCCGGCACCGGCCGTCGCGTGCTGTTCACGCGCACCAAGCACCAGGCCAAGAAGCTCGCCAAGCAGCTCACCGCCGACGGCATCCCGTCGGTCGACCTGCACGGCAACCTCGGCCAGGGCGCGCGCGAGCGCAACCTCGAGGCGTTCTCGACCGGAGCGGTCCGCGTCCTCGTCGCGACCGACATCGCCGCGCGCGGGATCCACGTCGACGACGTCGGCCTCGTCGTGCACGTCGACCCGCCCGCCGAGCACAAGGCGTACCTGCACCGCTCCGGCCGCACCGCGCGCGCCGGCGCCGGCGGCGACGTCGTGACGCTCGTCCTCCCCGAGCAGCGCGCCGACGTCCGCGCGCTCACGCGGGCCGCCAAGATCACCGCGCAG